>NZ_JALBYS010000051.1:0-31015 GCF_022678525.1 Serratia sp. PGPR-27
CTGGACAGCTACATCCCAGAGCCAGAGCGTGCAATCGACAAGCCGTTCCTGCTGCCAATCGAAGACGTATTCTCCATCTCCGGTCGTGGTACCGTTGTTACCGGTCGTGTTGAGCGCGGTATCATCAAAGTTGGCGAAGAAGTTGAAATCGTTGGTATCAAAGACACCGTTAAGTCTACCTGTACTGGCGTTGAAATGTTCCGCAAACTGCTGGACGAAGGCCGTGCTGGTGAGAACGTAGGTGTTCTGCTGCGTGGTATCAAACGTGAAGAAATCGAACGTGGTCAGGTACTGGCTAAGCCAGGCTCCATCAAGCCGCACACCCAGTTCGAATCTGAAGTGTACATCCTGAGCAAAGATGAAGGTGGTCGTCACACGCCATTCTTCAAAGGCTACCGTCCACAGTTCTACTTCCGTACTACTGACGTGACCGGTACCATCGAACTGCCAGAAGGCGTAGAGATGGTAATGCCAGGCGACAACGTGAACATGAAAGTTACTCTGATTCACCCAATCGCGATGGACGACGGTCTGCGTTTCGCAATCCGTGAAGGCGGCCGTACTGTAGGCGCTGGTGTTGTTGCTAAAGTTATCGCTTAATCGCTGATAAAGTTTGACGCGACACGCGGTAAAAGGGCATCATTTGATGCCCTTTTTCTACGCTGTGAACTAGAACCTATCTCATCAGCGATTTTGCAGTCATAATCATTGGTGAGATGGGCTCTTAAACCGTATTGACTGAAATACGTCATGGCGTAAAACACCGGGATATCGCTAATGCGCTATCCGATCGGTTTGGTTTGCCTCGCAATGCGAGGCAAAGTTGTTTGTTATGAATCATCATTGTGACAGGTTGGTTTATGAGTGCGAATACCGAGGCTCAAGGGAGCGGACGCGGCCTGGAAGCGGCAAAGTGGCTGATCGTCGCCGTTCTGTTGGTTGTGGCTATTGTCGGTAACTATTACTACCGTGATTTAAGCCTGCCATTGCGCGCGCTGGCAGTTGTGCTGATCATCGCCGTTGCAGGTGCAGTGGCTCTGATGACCACCAAAGGCAAAGCCACCGTTGCGTTTGCCCGTGAAGCGCGTACCGAAGTACGTAAAGTGATTTGGCCAACTCGTCAGGAAACGCTACACACCACGTTGATCGTTGCCGCGGTAACCGCCGTGATGTCACTGATTCTGTGGGGACTGGATGGTATTCTGGTCCGTCTGGTGTCGTTTATTACTGGCCTGAGGTTCTAAAATGTCTGAAGCTCCAAAAAAACGTTGGTACGTCGTTCAGGCGTTTTCCGGTTTTGAAGGTCGCGTAGCGCAATCGCTGCGTGAACACATCAAACTGCACGATATGGAAGAGCTGTTCGGCGAAGTGATGGTGCCTACGGAAGAAGTGGTTGAAATCCGTGGCGGCCAGCGTCGCAAGAGCGAGCGTAAGTTCTTCCCTGGCTATGTGCTGGTGCAGATGGTGATGAATGACGCCAGCTGGCACCTGGTGCGCAGCGTACCGCGCGTCATGGGGTTCATCGGCGGAACGTCTGACCGTCCAGCGCCGATCAGCGATAAAGAAGTTGATGCGATCATGAACCGCCTGCAGCAGGTTGGTGACAAGCCGCGTCCGAAAACGCTGTTCGAGCCGGGCGAGCTGGTGCGCGTCAACGACGGCCCGTTTGCCGATTTCAACGGCGTGGTCGAAGAAGTCGATTACGAGAAGAGCCGCCTGAAAGTTTCCGTTTCCATCTTCGGCCGTGCAACGCCAGTGGAACTGGACTTCAGCCAGGTTGAAAAAGGCTGATCGAATAATCAGCAGTAAGCGGCCTGTTGCCGCTTGTCAAAGGCGCGAAATTGAACTACAATTTCGCGCCTTTTGTTTTTAGATGCCTTGCCTGATGTTTGTCCGGCGAGGTTAAACACGGGGAGCCTCTCACGAGGCGATACTACCCAAACCGAGGAAATTTAAATGGCTAAGAAAGTACAAGCCTACGTTAAGCTGCAAGTTGCAGCTGGTATGGCTAACCCGAGCCCACCAGTGGGTCCAGCTCTGGGTCAGCAGGGCGTTAACATCATGGAATTCTGTAAGGCGTTCAATGCTAAGACTGACAGCATTGAAAAAGGTCTGCCGATTCCGGTTGTTATCACCGTTTATTCTGATCGCTCCTTCACTTTCGTTACCAAAACCCCGCCAGCAGCAGTTCTGCTGAAAAAAGCGGCTGGTATCAAGTCTGGTTCCGGTAAGCCGAACAAAGACAAAGTAGGTAAAGTGACCCGTGCTCAGGTACGTGAAATCGCAGAAACCAAAGCTGCGGACATGACTGGTTCTGACGTTGAAGCGATGACTCGCTCCATCGAAGGTACCGCTCGTTCCATGGGCCTGGTAGTGGAGGATTAAGAGATGGCTAAGCTGACCAAGCGCATGCGCGTGATCCGTGACAAAGTTGATGCTACTAAACAGTATGACATCACTGAAGCTGTTGCTCTGCTGAAAGAGCTGGCCACCGCTAAATTCGTAGAAAGCGTTGACGTTGCCGTTAACCTCGGCATTGACGCTCGTAAATCTGACCAAAACGTTCGTGGCGCTACCGTTCTGCCACACGGCACCGGTCGTTCCGTTCGCGTTGCCGTATTTACCCAAGGCGCTAACGCTGAAGCTGCGAAAGCTGCAGGCGCAGAGCTGGTAGGTATGGACGATCTGGCTGAGCAGATCAAGAAAGGCGAAATGAACTTCGACGTTGTTATTGCTTCCCCGGATGCAATGCGCGTTGTTGGTCAACTGGGCCAGATCCTGGGTCCACGTGGCCTGATGCCAAACCCGAAAGTGGGTACCGTTACTCCGAACGTTGCTGAAGCTGTGAAAAACGCTAAAGCAGGTCAGGTTCGCTACCGTAACGACAAAAACGGCATCATCCATACCACCATCGGTAAGGTTGATTTCGATGCAGACAAACTGAAAGAAAACCTGGAAGCCCTGCTGGTTGCGCTGAAAAAAGCAAAACCTTCTCAGGCGAAAGGTATGTACATCAAGAAAGTTAGCCTCTCCACCACCATGGGTGCTGGCGTTGCTATCGATCAGAGCGGTCTGTCTGCCGCAGCGAACTAATCGCACTTGCGATTATCGCTTTGACTTGGGGCCGAGATTTGTCTAGAATCTTATGCCCCAAGGTTTTGCTATTGGCTATGCCGTAGGCAAAACAAAGATTTTTCGGTTGGAGCCTGGCCTATCCAGGCCTCCGTCCAAGACCGCAGGTGTATCGCGAGATACTTAATCCTTCCTGCGTAGACGGTGACAGAGCCTAAGAAAATTTTTCTTTTTTATAAAAGAATGTCTTTGCTGGATTCTGCTCACCGTGTTAAGCCGCTCGGCGTGGCGTTTTACAAAGCGCCGAGTGAAGTGAGTTCCGGGGGATTTTCCCCGGCTAATCCAGGAGCAAAAAGCTAATGGCATTAAATCTTCAAGACAAACAAGCGATTGTTGCTGAAGTCAGCGAAGTAGCCAAAGGCGCGCTGTCTGCGGTTGTTGCGGATTCCCGCGGCGTTACCGTAGATAAAATGACTGAACTGCGTAAAGCAGGTCGTGAAGCTGGCGTTTACATGCGTGTTGTTCGCAACACCCTGATGCGTCGCGTAGTTGAAGGCACTCCATTCGAATGCCTGAAAGACACGTTTGTCGGTCCAACCTTGATTGCATTCTCTCACGAACACCCGGGCGCTGCTGCTCGTCTGTTCAAAGAGTTCGCGAAAGCGAATGCAAAATTCGAGGTTAAAGCTGCGGCCTTTGAAGGTGAGCTGATCCCAGCGGCGCAAATCGACCGCCTGGCGACGCTGCCAACTTACGAAGAAGCGATCGCACGCCTGATGGCAACCATGAAAGAAGCCGCTGCCGGCAAACTGGTTCGCACTCTGGCTGCAGTACGCGATCAGAAAGAAGCGGCGTAAGCCACTCTTTCTTAGCCTTTGCTAACGTATTTAAACTATTTCTGAATTTTAGGAACAATTGTTATGTCTATCACTAAAGACCAAATCCTGGAAGCAGTTGCCGCTATGTCCGTAATGGACGTTGTTGAACTGGTTTCCGCTATGGAAGAAAAATTCGGCGTTTCTGCTGCTGCTGCTGTAGCTGTAGCTGCTGGCCCAGCTGAAGCTGCTGAAGAGAAAACTGAATTCGACGTTATCCTGAAAGCTGCAGGTGCTAACAAAGTTGCTGTTATCAAAGCAGTACGTGGCGCTACCGGCCTGGGTCTGAAAGAAGCTAAAGACCTGGTTGAATCTGCTCCAGCCGCTCTGAAAGAAGGCGTGAGCAAAGATGACGCAGAAGCTCTGAAAAAATCTCTGGAAGAAGCTGGCGCAGAAGTTGAAGTTAAATAAGCCAACCTTTCCGGTTGCAGCCTAGTCTTTTAGGCTGATGGCTGGTGACTTTTTAGTCACCAGCCTTTTTGCGCTGTAGGGCGCCAGTAGCGTTTCACACTGTTTGGCTGCTGGTTTCGCCTCCCAATGTTTGTTTCTATTGACGACTTAATATACCGCGGTCTTTGCACTACCAGGAGTTCTGGGGGAAGGCGCGATGAAATGGTTTAAGCGTGATAGCAAGAGACATTGCGGAAAGTGTTCCCGCTTTCCGGTCGACAAAACGGTGTTGCATGAACTGTCCCTAATCGGACGGACAGATTGGGTCACTGATCAGCGAGCTGAGGAACCCTATGGTTTACTCCTATACCGAGAAAAAACGTATTCGTAAGGATTTTGGTAAACGTCCACAAGTGCTGGACATACCATATCTCCTTTCTATCCAGCTTGACTCGTTCCAGAAGTTTATCGAGCAAGATCCAGAAGGGCAGTACGGCCTTGAAGCCGCATTCCGTTCTGTTTTCCCTATCCAGAGCTACAGTGGCAATTCGGAGCTGCAATACGTTAGCTACCGTCTTGGTGAGCCGGTCTTCGACGTCAAAGAGTGCCAGATCCGTGGTGTGACGTTCTCTGCACCGCTGCGCGTAAAACTGCGCCTGGTTATCTATGAGCGCGAAGCGCCTGAAGGTACGGTCAAAGACATCAAGGAACAAGAAGTCTACATGGGCGAAATTCCGCTCATGACCGAAAACGGCACCTTTGTGATCAACGGTACTGAGAGGGTTATCGTATCTCAGTTGCACCGTAGTCCTGGCGTATTCTTCGACAGCGATAAGGGTAAAACCCACTCCTCGGGTAAAGTGCTGTACAACGCACGTATCATCCCTTACCGCGGTTCATGGTTGGACTTCGAGTTCGATCCGAAAGACAACCTGTTCGTGCGTATTGACCGTCGCCGCAAACTGCCTGCGACCATCATTCTGCGCGCGCTGAACTACACCACTGAACAGATCCTCGACCTGTTCTTTGACAAGATCGTCTTCGAAATCCGCGACAACAAGCTGCAGATGGAGCTGGTGCCTGAGCGCCTGCGTGGTGAGACCGCTTCGTTCGATATCGAAGCCAACGGCAAGATCTACGTAGAGAAAGGCCGTCGTATCACCGCCCGTCATATCCGTCAGCTGGAAAAAGACGACATTCAGAGCATTGAAGTACCGGTAGAGTACATCGCGGGCAAAGTGGTCGCGAAAGACTATATCGATACCAATACCGGCGAACTGATCTGCGCAGCCAACATGGAGCTGTCGCTGGATCTGCTGGCCAAGCTGAGCCAGTCCGGCCACAAGCGTATCGAAACGCTGTTCACCAACGATCTGGATCACGGCGCGTATATCTCTGAAACGCTGCGTGTCGATCCGACCAACGATCGTCTGAGCTCGCTGGTAGAGATCTACCGCATGATGCGTCCTGGTGAGCCGCCAACGCGCGAAGCTGCCGAAAGCCTGTTCGAGAACCTGTTCTTCTCCGAAGACCGCTACGATCTGTCCGCGGTCGGCCGTATGAAGTTCAACCGTTCTCTGCTGCGCGACGAGATCGAAGGTTCGGGCATCCTGAGCAAAGACGACATCATCGAAGTGATGAAGAAGCTCATCGATATCCGTAACGGCAAGGGCGAAGTGGACGATATCGACCACTTGGGCAACCGTCGTATCCGCTCCGTCGGCGAAATGGCCGAGAACCAGTTCCGCGTAGGTCTGGTGCGTGTTGAGCGTGCGGTGAAAGAGCGTCTGTCTCTGGGCGATCTGGATACCCTGATGCCTCAGGACATGATCAACGCCAAGCCGATTTCGGCGGCGGTGAAAGAGTTCTTCGGCTCCAGCCAGTTGTCCCAGTTCATGGACCAGAACAACCCGTTGTCCGAGATCACGCACAAGCGTCGTATCTCCGCACTGGGCCCGGGCGGTCTGACCCGTGAGCGCGCCGGCTTTGAAGTTCGAGACGTACACCCGACCCACTACGGCCGCGTGTGTCCAATCGAAACGCCGGAAGGTCCAAACATCGGTCTGATCAACTCCCTGTCCGTGTACGCACAGACTAACGAGTATGGCTTCCTGGAAACCCCGTACCGCCGCGTGCGTGACGGCGTGGTGACCGATGAAATCAACTACCTGTCTGCTATTGAAGAAGGCAACTTCGTTATCGCCCAGGCGAACTCCAACCTGGATGAAGAAGGCCGCTTCGTAGAAGACCTGGTCACCTGCCGCAGCAAAGGCGAATCAAGCCTGTTCAGCCGCGACCAGGTTGACTACATGGACGTATCCACCCAACAGGTTGTTTCCGTTGGTGCTTCACTGATTCCATTCCTGGAACACGATGACGCCAACCGTGCATTGATGGGTGCGAACATGCAACGTCAGGCCGTACCAACCCTGCGCGCTGACAAGCCGCTGGTCGGTACCGGTATGGAACGCGCTGTAGCGGTTGACTCCGGCGTAACCGCCGTTGCCAAACGCGGCGGTGTGATCCAGTACGTGGATGCTTCCCGTATCGTTATCAAAGTTAACGAAGACGAGATGTACCCGGGCGAAGCAGGTATCGATATTTACAACCTGACCAAGTACACCCGTTCTAACCAGAACACCTGCATCAACCAGATGCCGTGTGTGAATCTGGGTGAGCCAATCGAGCGCGGCGACGTGCTGGCGGATGGCCCATCGACAGACCTGGGCGAACTGGCACTGGGCCAGAACATGCGCGTAGCGTTCATGCCTTGGAACGGCTACAACTTCGAAGACTCCATCTTGGTCTCCGAGCGCGTGGTGCAGGAAGATCGCTTCACCACCATCCACATCCAGGAACTGGCGTGCGTGTCTCGCGACACCAAGCTGGGGCCTGAAGAGATCACCGCCGACATCCCTAACGTGGGTGAAGCTGCGCTCTCCAAGCTGGATGAATCCGGTATCGTGTATATCGGTGCTGAAGTGACCGGCGGCGACATTCTGGTCGGTAAGGTAACACCTAAAGGCGAAACCCAGCTGACGCCGGAAGAGAAACTGCTGCGTGCGATCTTCGGTGAGAAAGCGTCTGACGTTAAAGACTCTTCTCTGCGTGTACCGAACGGCGTTTCCGGTACGGTTATCGACGTGCAGGTCTTCACCCGCGATGGCGTGGAAAAAGACAAGCGCGCGTTGGAAATCGAAGAGATGCAGCTGAAGCAGGCGAAGAAGGACCTGACTGAAGAACTGCAGATCCTGGAAGCCGGCCTGTTTGCACGTATCCACGCGGTGCTGGTTGCCGGTGGCATCGAAGCCGACAAGCTGAGCAAGCTGCCGCGCGATCGCTGGCTGGAACTGGGCCTGACCGACGAAGAGAAGCAAAACCAGCTGGAGCAGCTGGCTGAGCAGTACGACGAACTGAAATCCGACTTCGAGAAGAAGCTGGAAGCCAAGCGTCGTAAGATCACTCAGGGCGACGATCTGGCGCCGGGCGTGCTGAAAATCGTCAAGGTTTATCTGGCCGTTAAACGTCAGATCCAACCGGGTGACAAGATGGCGGGCCGCCACGGTAACAAGGGTGTTATCTCCAAGATCAACCCGATCGAAGATATGCCTTACGATGAAAACGGCACGCCGGTTGACATCGTACTGAACCCGCTGGGCGTACCATCACGTATGAACATCGGTCAGATCCTGGAAACCCACCTGGGTATGGCTGCGAAAGGCATCGGTGAGAAGATCAACCAGATGCTGAAGCAGCAGCAGGAAGTGGCCAAGCTGCGTGAGTTCATCCAGAAGGCCTACGATCTGGGCGACGACGTTTGCCAGAAAGTTGACCTGAACACCTTCAGCGACGACGAAGTGCTGCGTCTGGCAGAGAACCTGAAAAAAGGTATGCCGATCGCAACGCCGGTGTTTGACGGTGCGAAAGAGACTGAAATCAAGAAGCTGCTGGAAATGGGTGGTATCCCGACCTCCGGTCAGATCACGCTGTTCGATGGCCGTACCGGTGAGCAATTCGAGCGCCAGGTTACTGTTGGCTATATGTACATGCTGAAACTGAACCACTTGGTTGACGATAAAATGCACGCCCGTTCAACCGGTTCTTACAGCTTGGTTACTCAGCAACCTCTGGGTGGTAAAGCGCAGTTCGGTGGTCAACGCTTCGGTGAGATGGAAGTGTGGGCACTGGAAGCATACGGCGCGGCTTATACCCTGCAGGAAATGCTCACCGTTAAGTCGGATGACGTTAACGGCCGTACCAAGATGTACAAAAACATCGTGGATGGCGACCACCGGATGGAGCCAGGCATGCCGGAATCCTTCAACGTACTGTTGAAAGAAATCCGCTCGCTCGGCATCAACATCGAACTGGAAGACGAGTAATCGTCATGCCGGCTCAGGCTCCCCGCCTAAGGGAGCCTGAGGGTGGTTGTTCAGGTCACACGGGTACCTACTGCGGTTGTGGGTACCCAACAGGTTTAACTCCGACAGGAGCCAATCCGTGAAAGACTTATTGAAGTTTCTGAAAGCGCAAACTAAGACCGAAGAGTTTGATGCGATCAAGATTGCTCTGGCCTCGCCAGACATGATCCGTTCGTGGTCGTTCGGTGAAGTTAAGAAGCCGGAAACCATTAACTACCGTACGTTCAAACCAGAGCGTGACGGCCTTTTCTGCGCCCGTATCTTCGGGCCGGTAAAAGATTACGAGTGCCTGTGCGGTAAGTACAAGCGCTTGAAACACCGCGGCGTGATCTGTGAGAAGTGCGGCGTTGAAGTGACCCAGACCAAAGTGCGCCGTGAGCGCATGGGCCACATCGAGCTGGCTTCGCCGACTGCGCACATCTGGTTCCTGAAATCGCTGCCATCCCGCATCGGTTTGCTGCTGGATATGCCGCTGCGTGACATCGAACGCGTACTGTACTTCGAATCCTATGTGGTGGTCGAAGGCGGTATGACCAACCTCGAGCGTCGTCAGATCCTGACCGAAGAGCAGTATCTGGACGCGCTGGAAGAGTTCGGTGACGAATTCGACGCCAAGATGGGTGCGGAAGCCATTCAGGCCCTGTTGAAAAACATGGATCTGGAAGCCGAGTGCGAGCAGCTGCGTGAAGAGCTGAACGAAACCAACTCCGAAACCAAGCGCAAGAAGCTGACCAAGCGTATCAAGCTGCTGGAAGCGTTCGTACAGTCCGGTAACAAGCCGGAGTGGATGATCCTGACCGTGCTGCCGGTACTGCCGCCGGATTTGCGTCCGCTGGTTCCGCTGGATGGCGGTCGTTTCGCGACGTCGGATCTGAACGATCTGTATCGCCGCGTGATCAACCGTAACAACCGTCTGAAACGCCTGCTGGATCTGGCTGCGCCTGACATCATCGTGCGCAACGAAAAGCGTATGCTGCAAGAAGCGGTAGACGCCCTGCTGGATAACGGCCGTCGCGGTCGTGCCATCACCGGTTCCAACAAACGTCCTCTGAAATCTTTGGCCGACATGATCAAAGGTAAGCAGGGTCGTTTCCGTCAGAACCTGCTCGGTAAACGCGTTGACTACTCCGGCCGTTCCGTAATCACCGTAGGTCCATACCTGCGTCTGCATCAGTGCGGTCTGCCTAAAAAGATGGCGCTGGAGCTGTTCAAACCGTTCATCTACGGCAAGTTGGAGCTGCGTGGCCTGGCCACCACCATCAAAGCCGCCAAGAAAATGGTTGAGCGTGAAGAAGCCGTCGTTTGGGATATCCTGGACGAAGTGATCCGCGAACACCCGGTACTGCTGAACCGTGCACCAACCCTGCACCGTTTGGGTATCCAGGCGTTTGAACCGGTTCTGATCGAAGGTAAAGCGATCCAGCTGCACCCGCTGGTTTGTGCGGCCTATAACGCCGACTTCGATGGTGACCAGATGGCCGTTCACGTACCGCTGACGCTGGAAGCCCAGCTGGAAGCGCGTGCGCTGATGATGTCCACCAACAACATCCTGTCCCCAGCGAACGGCGAGCCAATCATCGTTCCTTCTCAGGACGTTGTACTGGGTCTGTACTACATGACCCGCGACTGTGTTAACGCCAAGGGCGAAGGCATGGTGCTGAACGGTTCCAAAGAAGCTGAGCGCGTATACCGCGCCGGCCTGGCGTCGCTGCATGCGCGCGTTAAAGTGCGTATCACCGAAGACGTCAAGAACGCCGAAGGCGAGTGGACCTCTCAGACCAGCATCATCGACACCACCATCGGCCGCGCCATCCTGTGGATGATCGTACCGAAAGGTCTGCCGTACGCGATCGTTAACCAGCCTTTGGGCAAGAAAGCGATCTCCAAGATGCTGAACACCTGTTACCGCATCCTGGGCCTGAAGCCGACCGTAATCTTTGCTGACCAGATCATGTACACCGGTTTTGCTTACGCAGCCCGTTCCGGCGCTTCCGTAGGTATCGACGACATGGTTATCCCGGCCAAGAAAGCGGAGATCATCGAAGAAGCGGAAACCGAAGTTGCCGAGATCCAGGAGCAGTTCCAGTCTGGTCTGGTTACCGCCGGCGAACGCTACAACAAAGTGATCGATATCTGGGCTGCCGCGAACGAACGCGTTGCGAAAGCGATGATGGAAAACCTGTCGGTAGAAGACGTGGTTAACCGTGACGGCGAAGTGGAACAGCAAGTTTCCTTCAACAGCATCTTTATGATGGCCGACTCCGGTGCGCGTGGTTCCGCCGCTCAGATTCGTCAGCTGGCCGGTATGCGTGGTCTGATGGCGAAGCCGGACGGCTCCATCATCGAAACGCCAATCACCGCGAACTTCCGTGAAGGTCTGAACGTACTCCAGTACTTCATCTCCACCCACGGTGCTCGTAAAGGTCTGGCGGATACCGCACTGAAAACCGCGAACTCCGGTTATCTGACCCGTCGTCTGGTTGACGTGGCGCAGGACCTGGTGGTGACCGAAGACGACTGTGGCACCCACGACGGCATCCTGATGACTCCGGTTATCGAAGGTGGCGACGTGAAAGAGCCGCTGCGTGAACGCGTTCTGGGCCGTGTGACGGCAGAAGACGTCCTCAAGCCGGGTACGGCGGACATTCTGGTGCCACGCAACACCCTGCTGAACGAGAAGGCGTGTGACCTGTTGGAAGAGAACTCTGTCGACAGCGTTAAAGTCCGTTCCGTGGTGAGCTGTGAAACCGACTTCGGTGTGTGTGCTAACTGCTATGGTCGCGACCTGGCACGTGGCCACATCATCAACAAAGGCGAAGCCATCGGCGTTATCGCGGCACAGTCCATCGGTGAGCCGGGTACACAGCTGACGATGCGTACGTTCCACATCGGTGGTGCGGCATCTCGTGCGGCTGCTGAATCCAGCATTCAGGTGAAAAACAAGGGTAGCATCAAGCTGAGCAACGCGAAGTTCGTTATGAACGCCGCAGGCAAGCTGGTGATCACCTCGCGTAACACCGAACTGAAACTGATCGACGAATTCGGCCGTACCAAAGAAAGCTACAAGGTGCCTTACGGCGCCGTGATGGGCAAAGGCGACGGTGAAGAAGTTAACGGCGGCGAAACCGTCGCTAACTGGGATCCGCACACCATGCCGGTCATCAGTGAAGTCAGCGGCTTCATTCGCTTCGCCGACATGGTCGACGGCCAGACGATTACTCGTCAGACCGACGAACTGACCGGTTTGTCTTCTCTGGTTGTTCTGGACAGCGCAGAGCGTACCGGTAGCGGTAAAGACCTGCGTCCGGCACTGAAAATCGTTGACGCTCAGGGCGAAGACGTATTGATCCCAGGTACTGATATGCCTGCTCAATACTTCCTGCCGGGCAAAGCGATCGTTCAGCTGGAAGACGGCATTCAGATCGGTGCGGGTGATACCCTGGCGCGTATTCCTCAGGAATCCGGCGGTACCAAGGATATTACCGGTGGTCTGCCGCGCGTTGCCGACCTGTTCGAAGCGCGTCGTCCGAAAGAGCCGGCAATCCTGGCTGAAATCAGCGGGATTATCTCGTTCGGTAAAGAGACCAAAGGCAAACGTCGCCTGGTGATCTCTCCGCTGGACGGCAGCGACGCTTACGAAGAGATGATTCCGAAATGGCGTCAGCTCAACGTGTTCGAAGGCGAAGTGGTGGAACGTGGCGACGTCGTTTCCGACGGCCCAGAGTCTCCGCACGACATTCTGCGTCTGCGTGGCGTGCATGCGGTTACCCGCTACATCACCAACGAAGTGCAGGAAGTTTACCGTCTGCAAGGCGTTAAGATTAACGATAAGCACATCGAAGTTATCGTTCGTCAGATGCTGCGTAAAGGCACCATCGTTAGCGCTGGTGGCTCCGAGTTCCTGGAAGGCGAGCAGGCTGAAGTGTCTCGCGTCAAGATTGCCAACCGTCAGCTGGAAGCTGAAGGTAAGATCCCGGCAACCTTCTCGCGCGATCTGCTGGGTATCACCAAGGCATCCTTGGCGACCGAGTCCTTCATCTCCGCCGCATCGTTCCAGGAAACGACGCGCGTTCTGACCGAAGCTGCCGTAGCCGGCAAGCGTGATGAACTGCGTGGCCTGAAAGAGAACGTCATCGTGGGCCGTCTGATCCCAGCCGGTACCGGTTACGCTTATCATCAGGATCGCATGCGTCGCCGTGCTCAGGGTGAAGCGCCGGTTGTTCCGCAAGTCAGCGCGGAAGAAGCGACGGCTAACCTGGCCGAGCTGCTCAACGCAGGCCTGGGCGGCAGCGACGACGAGTAATCGTCATCCGCGCCGCGAGCCCGGCATGCCGGGCCCATTGCCAGATAAACCGCTCCCTCGGGGGCGGTTTTTTTTCGCCTCATGCCGGGGCAGAGCAAACTTTGCTACTATGGTTACAGCAGAAATTGACCGGCGCTTTTACCAAGACAACCAAGGACAGTGCGAACATGGACAGCCTCATTACCTTCGAAAAACTGACGGCGCAACACCTGCCTTACCTGTATGAGATCCGCTTTTCCGTTGAAGAAAACCTGCTGCATCCGCATCAAATCCAGTATCTGCAGCGCAGGCAGGCGCTGGAGGACATCAACCAGGGCGGCGGCTGGATCTGCAAGCATGGCGACGACTATGCCGGCGTTGGCTTCGGGTTATTCATCCCTGAACCGCTGATCGGCGGCCTGTTCGTGAAGCCGGAATACCAGTCGAAGGGGATCGGCTCCGCTTTGTTGGCGCGAGTCACCGCCTGGATGTTTGAGCGCGGCGCCGAAGCGATCCACTTAACCACCGATCCGGGCTCCAAAGCCGAAGGCTTTTATCAACATCACGGCTGGGCCGTGGTCGGGCAGGATGAGTTCGGCCAGGCCGAACTGGTGAAACGCAAAGAGGGTGAATAATGACAATCAAAGGATTGATGACCTTACTGCTGCTTTCGCTGTTCAGCGCACCGCTGTATGCGGCCGTTGACTATTTTTACCTGAAACCGCTCGATGGTGAGAAGATCAAGATAACCAGGCAGATGCTGGAGGCGATGCCGCAGTACACGATTAAAACCTCGACCAATTTCACCCCGGAAGATACGTTCACCGGCGTTGAGTTTGCAGAGTTAGTGAAAGCCTACCACCTGAAAGGCCAGTCGGTGCGCGCTTTCGCCTGGGATGATTACTCCTATTCGATGCCGATTGACGAGATGATTAAATACCGTGTGATCGTCGCCTACCAGCGCGGCGGCAAGCCGATCGACGTTGGTGAGCTGGGGCCGTTCGCCATTATTTATCCGCGGGATGGCTATGCCGAGCTGAATAACCTGGATGTGAATGCGAAAACCGTCTGGCAAGTGAAACGGTTGGAGCTGAAATAAGATGAGCAAAAAACTGATCGGTACTCTTATCGCGTTGGTTGCCATCTTCTCCTTATTGATTTTGTTGATTGCCATTAACTTCGGCGGCGTAAAAGAGCGCTATAAGCAGATTGAGCCCAATCTGGACAACTACTCGGTGGCCGAGATCCTGTTTCTGGCCTTTGAAAGGACCAAAACCGCGCTGTTGCTCAGTGAAAACAATGACTACGACGCCTTCCAGATCAAAAAGAAAATCTTCTACTCGAAGATTCAGATCCTGGAGAGCCGTTCGACCTTCAGCGACTCTTTTTATTACGACGACGAGTTCATCAAAAATGTTGCGCTGCTGAAGCAGCAGTACCGCACGTTGGACGATCTTTCTGCCGGCTTGCTGGTGGGGCTGAAAAACAAGGCGGACATTCTCTCTTATATGGATGATATCGAGGGTACGCTGGTCGATATCCAGGAAATTATTTATCGGATACAGATTAAAAACTTTACCGAAGTGAAAGGCATCATCCAGGACAACTCGAGTAAAGCCGAGATGTTCGCCCTCTTTTCGCTGATTTTAGTGTTCCTGATGATGTTCCTGGTGCTGAGAAACGCCTTCTCGTTGAAAGAGATCATCAAGAACAAGAACATCTTTATCTCTTCCATCTACCACGAGATCGCCGGCTCGACCCAGGCCATCGTCATTGCCGCGGATATCATGGAACATGAGCTGGCGCAGGAAGAGTTGAAAAAAGAAGCCCGCCTGATCTCCTATCACGGTAACAAGATCGCCGAACAAACGCGCGAGGTGATGGATTATTCTCGGCTTGAGATGGGAGAAGTTAAAATCAATATTTCCACCTTCCGGCTGAATGAGGTGGTGGACGATGCCGTAACCGGCATCGGCGCCGGGCGAGGCAATCGCCTCGTGATCCACCGTTCGTCTTATGCCGGCCTGATTGGTTCTGATAAATACAAGCTCTACCGAATATTGGCCAACCTGCTCAGCAACGCGGATAAGTTTACCCACCACGGCGCGATCGCCCTCAATGTGAAGGTGTGTCACGGCAATCTGTATTTGCGGGTAAAAGACACCGGCATCGGGTTTAACGTCGATAATCTGGATCGGTTATATAAGGCGTTCAATCAGGGGGTGGAAAGGGAAACGCGGCAGGGATTAGGGCTGGGGTTGACCATTATCAAAAATTACGTCACGACGATGAAAGGCACCATCAAGGTCAAATCCGTCGAAGGGGTTGGATCATCGTTTTTGATCCGCATTCCGGTCAAACTAATTAAAGAATAGGTTCGACAGCAATAGCGAAGAGATAATCAGCGGCTTGGTCGGTTTTTCCACCAGGTGCACGTCATAGTGCAGGATCATGTCGCCGATGTTTTTCTCGTAGTGATTCAGCTGGCCGGTCAGAATGATGATGCGGGCGTGCGGATCGAGGGCGTCTTTAATTTTCTTCACCACGCGTTCGGAAGTCTCGCCGAAGTCCAACAGCCAGTCCAAAATAAACGCCTCAAAGGACTGCTGCTCCAGCGCGGCCAGCATGGCGTCCGCCGTCTGAAAGGTCTCAGCCTCGATGCCGTAGCGGCTGGCGATCTTCTTCAACAGTTCGAGAATATCGCCGTCATTATCCAGGATCGCGATGCGCGGGGCCGGCAGAAAGTCTATCTTGTTGACTTTATACAGCGGGGCATCGGCTGCATATTCCCGATTGGTGTTGATGATGAAAAGATCGTCCTTTTTGTAGGCGTAAGTTTCGTCGTTGTCCGCTTGCGTGACCGGGCGCTCGTCGGCCTCAATGTTACAGCGCTTGTGAATGCTGTTCATGATAAACACGCCGTTATGTGTCCGTTGGCCGGCAAACGGCTCGTTGAAATACTGGAAAACCTTTTTGACTTCATCGAGGGTGATGCCCCTTTTGCCATCCAGCTTCTGTTTGGCGCTGTTGTACTGAAGGTTCAGTATGTTGGCCATCGTGGAGGCATGTTTTCTGTCGCCAACTCCTTTCAGAGTGAGCAACGCGCTGATTGCATCGATGTAATTTGGCGTTTTCTTCATGACAACCTTGGCTTTTTTGTTGTTAACCGCGAGCGTTGGAAAACCTGCGTGAGGACCCGTGCTGGATTATAGATGAAGCCTCGGTTATTGCGGTGATATCAGTTTGATTTTCCTTGGCAAACTCAAAAAACACTCGATGACAAATAAAAAAACACTCAAAAGACATTCACATTTAGCCGTTTATGTGGTTAATTAGCGCACATACTGTGTGATTCGCGTCCTGGGGGGGTGCCAGTCTCACAAAATAAACCGCCTGCTCTTGTCCGTAAGCAGGGAGCAGGCGGCAAAAAGATCCGCGGCCGACACCAGGGCCATTGGCAGCACCGGGGATGGCTACTCGAACCTCTCTTCGTCGCTCTGTACCTTCTTTTTTCCTCTTTCCCCACTTTTCTGCCGCAACAGCGTCCTATGAGTCTCACCGCTGAGTGAGTGTCGAGCACCGTTATGCCACAGTCCTTTAGCCGACAAGGCACCTGCCCGTACACCCTTACAGGCCGCGATACGCCATATGCGCGTTGCTGCGGAGAGGGCCCGGAGTCGCGCAAGAGAATCTCCGGCGCGATCCGGGATGGGATAAGGCGGGGCCATCGAGAGGGAGACGGCCCCGGCCGGCGCCGGGTTTGGCGGCCGGCAACGTCACTATAATCGGCGCGTTTGTCGGCGCCAGCACCACCGTTCGGCATTGCGCGGCCGCTCCAGCGTTTTCTTCACGCGGCGGTAAACGTTGCCGCTTATTGCGCACCGCGTCCCAGATAACCGTCCCAGTCTTTCCACACCGGCTGCAGCCCGGCGTTGCTGATGGCCTCGGCGACCTGCTGCGGCGTGCGGCCGTCGTGCGGTTCGAACTGTTCCAGCTCCGGCGGCACGTCATCGGCATAGCCGCCGGGCTGCGTCTTGGATCCGGCGCTGACGCTGTTGATCGCCACCGGGATCATATGATCGCGGAAGTACGGCGACTCACGCGTAGACAGCGACAGCTCAACGTCCGGCGCGAACAGCCGGAAGGCGCAGATCAGCTGCACCAGTTGAGGCTCGCTCATGATAGACGCCGGTTCAATGCCGCCGGCGCAGGGGCGCAGGCGCGGGAACGAGATCGAGTAGCGGCTCTGCCAGTAGGTTTGCTGCAGGTAAAACAGATGTTCCGCCAGCAGGTAGCAGTCGGTGCGCCAACTGTTGGACAGGCCGATCAACGCACCGATGCCGATCTTGTCGATCCCGGCGCGCCCCAGGCGATCCGGCGTGGCCAAGCGCCAATGGAAATCCTGCTTCTGGCCGCGCAGGTGATGCTGCAGATAGGTGGCCGGATGGTAGGTTTCCTGGTACACCAGCACGCCGTCCAGGCCCAGCGTTTTCAGTTCGGCGTATTCCTCCTGCGCCAACGGCTGCACTTCCATCATCAGCGAGCTGAAGTGTCGGCGGATCGCCGGGATGTGCTGGCGGAAATAGTCCATGCCGACCTTGGTCTGATGCTCGCCGGTGACCAGCAACAGATGTTCGAACCCCAGCGCCTGGATGGCTGCGCACTCGCGGGCGATCTCCGCCGCATCCAGCGTTTTGCGCTTGATGCGGTTGCTCATCGAAAAGCCGCAGTAGGTGCAGTCGTTGGCGCACAGGTTGGACAGATACAGCGGCACATAGAAGCTGACGACGTTGCCGAATCGCTGACGGGTCAGCTGCTGCGCGCGCTGCGCCAGCGGTTCCAGATACGGCGCGGCGGCGGGGGAGATCAGCGCCATAAAGTCGTCGCGCGTCAGCTTGTCGGCGTTCAACGCGCGTTCCACGTCGCGCGCGGTTTTGCCGTTGATGCGCAGCGTAATGTCGTCCCAATCCAGCTGTTGCCAGCGGCTACTGAAATCGTCGGCCATCACTGTGCCTCCTCTGGCTGGCTGAGGAAGGCGGTCAGCGGGCTAGAGGCGACCGCACCGCGCTGGCTCGCGCCCAATCCGGCGCTGCGCGCCAATTCGCCGGCCTCCAGCGCCAGGCGAAACGCCCGCGCCATTTGCACCGGGTCGCGCGCCACGGCGATGGCGGTGTTCACCAGCACCGCGTCGGCGCCCAGCTCCATCGCTTCCAGCGCGTGGCTTGGCGCGCCGATGCCGGCGTCGACCACCACCGGCACCTTGGCCTGTTCGATGATGATCTCGAGGAAGTCGCGGGTGCGCAGACCGCGGTTGGAACCGATAGGGGCGCCGAGCGGCATCACCGCCGCGCAGCCCGCCTCTTCCAGCCGTTTGCACAGCACCGGATCGGCGCCGCAGTAGGGCAGCACCACAAAACCGTCTTTCACCAGCGTTTCCGCCGCCTTCAGCGTTTCTATCGGATCCGGCAGCAGGTATTTCACATCGGGGTGGATCTCCAGCTTCACCCAGTGGGTGCCGAGCGCTTCACGCGCCAGCCGGGCGGCGAATACCGCTTCGGCGGCCGTTTTGGCGCCGGAGGTATTGGGCAACAGCCTGACGCCCAACTGTTGCAGCGGCGCCAAAATGGCGTCGTTGCCGCCGCGCAGATCGACGCGCTTCATGGCCATGGTCACCAGCTGTGAGCCGGAGGCCGCCAGCGCCTCCAACATCAGCGCCGGGGTGGCGAACTTGCCGGTGCCGGTGAACAGGCGCGAGGTAAAAGTGGTATCGGCGATTTTCAGCATGTCAGCCTCCGGCGATCGCTTGAAACAGCAAAATGTCGTCACCGTCCTGCACCTGATGGTCGGCCCAGTCGGCGCGCGGGATGATGGTTTGGTTGATCGCCAGCGCGGTACCCGGCTGGTGGCGTTCCAGCTGGGCCAGCAGGGCGGCGACGCTGAGCGGCTGCGGCAGCTCCAGCGGTTGGTCGTTTAAACGGATCTTCATGCCGCGCCTCCGCATACCGGGCAGGCACGGGCCTGGCTCAGTTGCAGCGTGCTCCAGCTCTGCTGCTTGCCGTCGAACAGCCGCAGTTTACCGCTGAGGGAAGAAGGCATGCCGGCCAGCATCTTGATGGCCTCCAGCGCTTGCAGAGTGCCGATCACGCCCACCACCGGGCCGAGTACCCCGGCGGTGCGGCAGTTGCGCTGCGGCTCTTCCTGCTCCGGGTACAGGCAGGCGTAGCAGCCGTGCGCATAGGGCGGCTCGAGCACCAGCAGCTGGCCGCTGAAGCCGACCGCGCTGCCGCTGATCAGCGGCTTGGCGGCGGCGATGCAGGCGGCATTGACCTCATGGCGGGTCGCCATATTGTCGCAGCAGTCCAGCACCAGATCGGCGCGGGCGACCGCGTCGCGCAGCGCTTGCCCTTGCAGCCGCTGCGCCAGCGGGATGGATTCCACCAACGGGTTCAGCGCCTGCAGGTGGCGTTGCGCCAGCGCCGCCTTGCCGGTGGCGGTATCGGCGCTGCGGTAGAGGATTTGCCGCTGCAGGTTGGTGACGTGCAGCTGGTCGTCGTCGGCCAGCAGCAGCGTGCCGACGCCGGCGGCGGCCAGATACAGCGAAGCCGGGGAACCGAGCCCACCTAAACCGACGATCAGCACCGTGGCGCGCTTGAGTCTCTCCTGGCCTTCCGGGCCGACGTCCTCCAGCAGCAGCTGGCGGCTGTAGCGCAGGAATTCCTGATCGTTAAGCATCGTTCGGATCCTCGCCTTCGATCAGCCGCAGCAGCTCGGCCGTCGCCGCGCGCCAGTCCGGCGCCTGGGTGATGGCGCTGACCACCGCCACGCTGCCGACGCCGCACGCCAGCACCGCCGGCACGCGATCGATACTGATCCCGCCGATCGCCACCGTCGGGTAATCCGCCAAACCGGCGATGTGGCGTTTCAACTCCGCCAGCCCCTGTGGCGCCGAAGGCATGTCTTTGGTCTGAGTGGGGAAGATGTGCCCCAACGCGATGTAGGACGGTTTCACCGCCAGCGCGCGCGCCAGTTCGGCGTCGTCATGGGTGGACACGCCCAGCCGCAGCCCGGCGCGGTGAATGGCCGCCAGATCGGTGGTATCGAGATCTTCCTGGCCCAGATGTACGCCGTAGGCGCCGTGCTTGATCGCCAGCCGCCAGTAGTCGTTGATGAACAGCCGCGCCTGATAACGCCGGCCCAGCGCGATGGCGGCAGCGATATCCTCTTCGACCTGCTCATCCGGCAGGTCCTTGATGCGCAGCTGGATGGTGGTGACGCCGGCCTCCAGCAGGCGAGCGATCCATTCCACGCTGTCGACGACCGGGTAAAGCCCCAGTTTGTGAGGCGTTGCCGGGAAGGGGGTAGTGATATCAGTCATTGCTGGTCTCCTCCTGCAAATTGCCGGCGCTGTGATACAGCTCGCTGCCGCGGGCGCGGAACTCGGCGGACATTTTCTCCATGCCGGTCAGCTGCACCTCGATCGGTTTGGCGGCCTCTTGGGCGGCGGCGTAGTCGCGCACCTCTTGTGAAATCTTCATCGAGCAGAATTTCGGCCCGCACATCGAGCAGAAGTGGGCGATCTTGCCGGATTCCTGCGGCAGGGTTTCGTCGTGATAAGCGCGCGCGGTGGCCGGATCGAGCGCCAGATTGAACTGATCTTCCCAGCGGAATTCGAAACGCGCCTTGGACATGGCGTTATCGCGGATCTGCGCGCCCGGATGGCCTTTGGCCAGATCGGCGGCGTGAGCGGCGATCTTGTAGGTGATCAGGCCCTGTTTGACGTCCTCTTTGTTCGGCAGGCCGAGGTGCTCTTTCGGCGTGACGTAACACAGCATGGCGCAGCCGAACCAGCCGATCATCGCCGCGCCGATGCCGGAGGTGAAATGGTCATAGCCCGGGGCGATATCGGTGGTCAGCGGGCCGAGGGTGTAGAACGGCGCTTCGTGGCAGTGTTCCAGCTCTTCGGTCATGTTGCGGCGGATCATCTGCATCGGCACGTGGCCTGGGCCCTCGATCATCACCTGCACGTCGTATTCCCAGGCGATTTTGGTCAGTTCGCCCAGCGTATGCAGTTCGGCGAACTGGGCTTCGTCGTTGGCGTCCTGAATTGAGCCGGGGCGCAGGCCGTCGCCGAGCGACAGCGAGACATCGTAGGCGGCGCAGATCTCGCAGATTTCACGGAAGTGCTGATAGAGGAAGTTTTCCTGATGGTGCGACAGACACCATTTGGCCATGATCGAGCCGCCGCGCGACACGATGCCGGTCAGGCGTTTGGCGGTCATCGGCACGTAGCGCAGCAGCACGCCGGCGTGGATGGTGAAGTAGTCGACCCCTTGTTCCGCCTGTTCCAGCAGCGTATCGCGGAACATCTCCCAGGTGAGGTTCTCCGCCACGCCGTTGACCTTCTCCAGCGCCTGGTAGATCGGCACCGTACCGATGGGTACCGGGCTGTTGCGCAGGATCCATTCGCGGGTTTCGTGAATATAGCGGCCGGTGGAGAGATCCATCACGGTGTCTGCGCCCCAGCGGGTGGCCCATACCAGTTTCTCCACTTCTTCTTCTATCGACGACGTGACCGCCGAGTTGCCGATATTGGCGTTCACCTTAACCAGGAAATTGCGGCCGATGATCATCGGCTCCGCCTCCGGGTGGTTGATATTGGCGGGAATGATAGCGCGGCCGGCGGCCACTTCCTGGCGCACGAACTCCGGCGTGATGTTGTCCGGCAGGTTGGCGCCCCAGCCCTGGCCCGGATGCTGGTGGCGCAGCACCTCGCCGCGAATGCGCTCGCGCCCCATGTTTTCGCGGATGGCGATGAACTCCATCTCCGGGGTGACGATGCCGGCGCGGGCGTAGTGCAACTGGGTGACGCACTTGCCCGGCAGCGCTTTGCGCGGCAACGGCAGGTGTTCGAAACGCAGGTGATCGAGGCCTTCGTCCGCCAGCCGCTGTTGGGTGAAGCCGGAGCTGGCGCCGCTCAGGGTGGCGGTATCGCCGCGCGCGTCGATCCAGCCGGCGCGCAGCTTGGTCAGGCCCGCGTGCACGTCGAGCTCGGCCTGTGGATCGCCGTACGGGCCGGCGGTGTCATACACCGGGATCGCCTCGTTGGGTTCATACTGCGGGCTATCTTTGCTGCCGCCGATCAGGGTCGGGCTGAGCTGAATTTCGCGCATCGGCACCTGGATATCGCGGCGCGAACCCTGCAGGTAGATGCGGCGTGAGTTTGGGAAAGCCATGCCTTGCAGGGTGTCGATAAACTGCTGGGCGGCTTCGCGTTGCGCTTTACGGGCGCGCGGTGGATTAACGTTAGACATAGCAAGTTCCTACCAGTGTGTTGGGTTGGGAAAGTTGCTTGTCTGGAGCTCGGAGGGAGTAATGATGGTGGCCGATAAGGCAGGGCGCCCGCAAGGGGAAGGCCGTGTCTGTGGCGATAGATTACTCTTGTTCCCTTCGCGGGTATTAACCCGATCAGGTTCCGCGGATCCCGAATTAACGGTCTCAGCCTGGCTGATTTGATGAACAAATCAGGCGCTAGGCACTCCGACAAGATGCCCCCCAGTATAGGAGGGATAAGAAAAAAAACTATAAAATTTTAACGCGCCGGATCCAGCGCCTGGTCCGGCAGCGGTTGCTGCGTGGCTTCCGCCTCCAGCAGGATCAGCTTATCTTCCAGCGCAAAGCGCGCCGCCAGCGTTTCGCCGATATCCGACAAGGCCTGGTGGAATTCCAGACAAATCTCCTGATCGATATCCACTTCGGTATAGCGATCGTGGAACGCCATGATCTGTTCGGTATTGGCCCACAGCTTGGGGTAGATGTTCACCGCCAGTGACATTTTCGGACTGGCTGCGCCTTCCACTTGTTTGATAATTCTGTCATAGATATGAAAATGCCCTGCGGAGAGGTAATCCACCAGGTTATGGCAAAAGTTCTCCAGCGCTTTTTCATTCAGCGGCGTATGCTTTTCTTTATTCGGTTTGAGGCCTACCAGCGTGCAGTAGGCGACCAGCAACTGCTTGCGGGCCTGAAGCCATTGATCAACTAATTCATTACTACCGCCAACGCGCTGAGTCAGCCTTTCCAAACGGTTGAGCATGTTTGACTCCGTGTAAGTAACAAAAGTAACCGGTAAGTTATTAAAATGTAACAAAGCCGATTTGTAGAGTGCCAGTGAAGCTGAGGTTGTGCAACAACGATATGGAACTTGCATTAACGGGCAATGAAAACGGCTGGTGGATCGTCAGCCATGAAAGCAAACTTTGGTTACCGAACGGTGAATTGCCGTCGGGGAACGCCGCCGCCTTCGGCCTGCAGGGCCATATGGCGCGCGTCATCGGTGAGTGGGAGGGCGCGCCGGTCTGGCTGGTGCGCCAGGCGATGCCGCGGGAGATGGGGTCGGTGCGTCAGTTGTTGGATCAGGATCGTGGTCTGTTCCAGCTGGCCGGGCGCGGCGTGCAGCTGGCGGATTTCTACCGCTCCCATCGCTATTGCGGCTACTGCGGCCATGAGATGCACCTCAGCCGCACCGAAAGCGCCTGCCTGTGCGGCCATTGCAAGGAGCGCTACTACCCGCAGATCGCGCCCTGCGTGATCGTCGCCATTCGGCGCGACGATCAGATCCTGCTGGCGCAGCACGTGCGCCATCGCGGCGGCATTCACACGGTGCTGGCCGGTTTCGTTGAAGTGGGCGAAACGCTGGAGCAAGCGGTAGCGCGCGAAGTGATGGAAGAGAGCAATATTGAAATCAAGAACCTGCGCTACGTCACGTCACAACCCTGGCCGTTTCCGCACTCGCTGATGATGGCCTTTATGGCCGATTACCACCAGGGTGAGATTCGTCACGATCCCAAGGAGCTGCTCAATGCCGGCTGGTATCGTTACGACCAACTGCCGCTGTTGCCGCCGCCCGGCACCGTGGCGCGCCGCTTGATTGAGGACACCGTGGCGCTGTGCCGGGCAGAATAATGTACAATGGCCGGCAGATTATTAAGGGAGCCCCATAAATGACTGAGTTGAAGAACGATCGTTACCTGCGCGCGCTGTTGCGTCAGCCGGTGGATGTGACCCCCGTATGGATGATGCGCCAGGCCGGTCGTTATTTACCGGAGTATAAGGCGACTCGCGCCCAGGCCGGTGATTTTATGTCGCTGTGCAAGAACGCGGAGCTGGCCTGCGAGGTTACGCTGCAGCCGCTGCGCCGCTACGCGCTGGACGCCGCCATCCTGTTCTCCGACATTCTCACCATTCCCGACGCCATGGGGCTCGGCCTGTACTTTGAAGCCGGCGAAGGCCCGCGTTTCAGCTCCCCCGTCACCTGCCGCGCCGACGTCGACAAACTGCCGGTGTTCGATCCGGAAGTGGAGCTGGGCTATGTGATGAACGCGGTGCGCACCATTCGCCGCGAGCTGAAGGGCGAAGTGCCGCTGATCGGCTTCTCCGGCAGCCCGTGGACGCTGGCTACCTATATGGTTGAGGGCGGCAGCAGCAAGGCATTCACCAAGCTGAAGAAGATGATGTATGCCGAGCCGGCCACGTTGCACCTGTTGCTGGACAAGCTGGCGGACAGCGTGATCCTTTACCTCAATGCCCAGATCAAGGCCGGCGCGCAGTCGGTGATGGTGTTCGACACCTGGGGCGGCGTGCTGACCGGGCGCGATTACCGCGAGTTCTCTTTGCACTACATGCACAAGATCGTCGATGGCTTGCTGCGTGAAAACGACGGCCGCCGCGTGCCGGTAACGCTGTTCACCAAAGGCGGCGGGCAGTGGCTGGAGGCGATGGCCGCCACCGGCTGCGATGCGCTGGGGCTGGACTGGACCACCGACATCGCCGACGCGCGCCGTCGCGTAGGCGACAAAGTGGCGCTGCAGGGCAATATGGATCCGTCGATGCTTTATGCTTCTCCGGCGCGCATCGCGGAAGAAGTGGAGACCATTCTGGCCGGTTTCGGCCACGGCAACGGTCATGTGTTCAACCTGGGCCACGGCATCCATCAGGATGTGCCGCCGGAGCACGCCGGGGCCTTCGTCGAGGCGGTGCACGCGCAGTCGGCGAAATACCACCGTTAAGGATCCGATGTGACCGATATGGCGGCTCTGCGCGCCGAACAGCTGCGGCGCGCCGCTGAAGTCATTCGCTACGACGAGCTGCCGGCCGAACCGCCGGCGTTCATCGCCGGCGCCGATGTGGGCTTCGAGCAAGAGGGCGCGGTGACGCGCGCCGCCATCGCCATCCTGCGCTATCCGTCGCTGGAGCTGGTGGAGTATCAGGTGGCGCGCATCGCCACCGTCATGCCTTATATCCCGGGTTTCCTGTCGTTTCGCGAATACCCGGCGCTGTTGGCCGCCTGGGGGCAGCTGCGGCAAAAACCGGGGCTGATCTTCGTCGATGGGCACGGCGTTTCACATCCGCGGCGCCTCGGCGTCGCCAGCCATTTCGGCCTGCTGGTCGATGTGCCGACCATCGGCGTGGCCAAGAAGCGCCTGTGCGGCAAATTCGCGCCGCTGGACGCTGCCGTCGGCGCGCTGTCGCCGTTGGAAGATAAGGGAGAACAGCTGGGCTGGGTATGGCGTAGCAAGGCGCGTTGCAACCCGCTGTTCATCTCTACCGGTCACCGCGTGGGCGCCGACAGCGCGCTGGCGTGGGTGCAGCGCTGCATGGCGGGCTACCGTTTGCCGGAGCCGACCCGTTGGGCCGACGCCATCGCTTCGCGCCGTCCGGCGTTTCAGCGGTGGTTGCAGCAGCATCCGGAGGTGTCGCCATGAGCGATTTCGGGTACACTGCGCCGCAGATAACGCGTAAGAGAGTAAAGCATGCTACGTAACCCGATTCATTTACGTCTGGAACGGCTCGAGGGCTGGCAACATTTGACCTTTATGGCCAGTTTGTGCGAGCGTATGTACCCGAATTACCAGATGTTCTGCAAACAGACCGAGTTCGGCGATCCGGCGGTTTATCGCCGCATTCTGGATTTGGTGTGGGAAACGCTGGTGGTGAAGGACGCCAAGGTCAACTTCGACAGCCAGCTCGAGAAGTTGGAAGAGGCGATTCCGTCGGCGGAAGATTACGATCTTTACGGCGTTTACCCGGCAATTGATGCCTGTATCGCATTAGGGGAACTGATCCATTCGCGGCTCGGCGGGGAGACGTTGGAGCACGCCATCGCCATCAGTGAAACATCGATTCGCACCGTGGCGATGTTGGAAATGACCCAAGCCGGTAAGGAAATGACCGACGAAGAGTTGGAAAGTTTGCCTGCGGTAGAGGAAGAATGGGACATTCAATGGGAAATTTTCCGCCTGTTGGACGCCTGTGAAGAGCGCGATATAGACCTGATCAAGGGGCTGCGATCCGACCTGCGGGAGGCGGGCGTCAGCAACATCGGGATAAATTTAGCGCAATAAGGCAACAAAACGTGATTTAACGCCTGATTTGTCATGCCTTAAGGCTTCACATCCGCACCCTGTCTGGTCTACATTTGGGGGGCGTAAAAAAAGTGGCTATCGGTGCGTGTATGCAGGAGAGTGCTGTCAATCGGCATATCCGTCGCACTCGATGCTTTGCAAACGATAAACACACTGTAAGGATAACTTATGAACAAGACTCAACTGATTGATGTAATCGCGGACAAGGCTGACCTTTCCAAAGCACAAGCTAAACTGGCTCTGGAATCCACCCTGGCTGCAATTACTGAGTCTCTGAAAGAAGGTGATGCAGTACAATTGGTTGGCTTCGGTACTTTCAAAGTAAACCATCGTAGCGAGCGCACTGGCCGCAACCCACAGACTGGCAAAGAAATCAAAATCGCAGCAGCCAACGTGCCTGCGTTCGTTTCTGGCAAAGCACTGAAAGACGCCGTTAAATAAGACCGCGCCTCGGTGAAAAGATTAAACAGGGGGGCGATGGCGCCCCTTTTGTTTACTCGTCGGGCGCTTATGGCCGTTGGCATCGCCGTCGGCCTGAGCGCCTGCAGTTTCCATTCCGATATCCCCAGCTTTACCGCCAGCGGCTTCGTGGCCGATCAGGGCGTGATACGTCTGTGGCGTAAAGACGATGAGCAACATCGTCCGCAAGTGTTGGTCAGCGTTTACAGCCCTTACCGCGGCCCGGGTACCATTACCACGCTGTACACCTATCAGGGCGACGTGCTGCGCCAAATCAAACGTAACGACGCCGACGGCGATCGAGATTCCATTCAGCTGCGCTTTGCCGACGATGGCACGGTGAGCTTTATGCAGCGCCAGCTGGCGACACGCCGCGAACCGCTGACCCGCGATGAAATCGCCCTGTATCAATATCAGGCGCGACGGATCCTCGAAGTGAGCAATGCGCTGCGCGCCGGCAAGGTCAAATTGCTGCAGGGGCGTTGGATGCAGGGCGAGGTGCAAACCTGCGACGGGCAGCGCTTAAAACCCGGGTTGGATGCCTCCGCCATCGCCTGGATCGAAAAACGCGCCCGCAGCAGCAGCCGGCCGGTGAGCGTCGCCTGGCTGGAAGCGCCCGAAGGCAGCGAGCTGCTGCTGGTGGCGAACGACGATTTCTGCAGCTGGGAACCGAAAGAAGACCAGCTATAAAAAAGGCCCCGCACTGCGGAGCCTCTGGTCATTATCATGAAAGGTCAAATTATTTGCCGCGCGCAATCGCGCGATAACCGATATCTTTGCGGCAGAAGCTGCCTGGCCACTGAATGCCTTCCGCCAACTGATAGGCGCGTTGCTGCGCCTGCGCCACGGTATCGCCCAGCGCCGTCACGCACAGCACGCGGCCGCCGCTGGTGACGACGTCATCGCCCTGCAAGCGTGTGCCGGCGTGGAAGACCTTACCGTCGGCGCTTTCCTGCTGCGGTAGCCCCTGGATAACCTCGCCGTTGCGATAGTCACCCGGATAACCGCCGGCTGCCAGCACCACGCCAAGGGCAGGGCGTTCGTCCCAATCAGAACTCTTCTCGTTCAGACGGCCTTCGGCGCCCGCCAGACACAGCTCCACCAGATCGGAGCGCAGGCGCAGCATGATCGGCTGAGTTTCCGGATCGCCAAAACGGCAGTTGAATTCGATCACCTTCGGCTGGCCGTCGGCGGAGATCATCAGGCCGGCATACAGGAAGCCGACGTAGGTATTGCCTTCCGCCGCCATGCCGCGCACCGTCGGCCAGATCACCTGATCCATGGCGCGCTGGTGGATTTCGTCGGTCACGACCGGCGCCGGGGAGTAGGCGCCCATGCCGCCGGTGTTCGGGCCGGTGTCGCCGTCGCCGACGCGTTTGTGGTCCTGGCTGGTGGCCATCGGCACCACGTTCTCGCCATCGACCATCACGATGAAGCTGGCTTCTTCGCCGTCGAGGAACTCTTCCACCACGATGCGATGGCCGGCGTCGCCGAAGGCGTTGCCGGCCAACATGTCGCGCACCGCCTCTTCCGCTTCCTGCAGCGTCATCGCGACGATCACGCCTTTACCGGCCGCCAGGCCATCGGCCTTGATGACGATCGGCGCGCCTTTGCGGCGCACATAGGCCAGCGCCGGCTCCACTTCGGTGAAGTTTTCATATTCGGCGGTCGGGATGCGGTGGCGCGCCAGGAAATCTTTGGTGAAGGCTTTGGAGCCTTCGAGCTGCGCGGCGGCCTGCGTCGGGCCGAAGATTTTCAGACCGGCGGCCTGGAAGGCATCGACCACGCCGATCACCAGCGGGGCTTCCGGCCCAACGATGGTCAGACCGATGTCATGGCTCTGGGCGAAAGCGACCAGGGCGGGGATGTCGGTGGCGGCGATCGCCACGTTTTCCAGATTGGCTTCCAGCGCGGTGCCGGCATTGCCCGGCGCAACATAGACTTTATCCGCCAGCGGAGACTGGGCGGCTTTCCAGGCCAGCGCGTGTTCGCGCCCGCCGTTGCCGATAATCAAAATGTTCATCAGAAGCTCCACGAATGGCGTGCGCCGGAGCGCACGCGGCAAAAGGAATTAATGGCGGAAGTGACGCATGTCGGTGAAGATCATCGCAATGCCGTGTTCGTTGGCGGCGGCGATCACTTCGTCGTCGCGGATCGAACCGCCCGGCTGGATCACGCAGGTGATGCCAACCGCCGCCGCGGCATCGATGCCGTCGCGGAACGGGAAGAAGGCGTCGGAGGCCATGGCGGAGCCTTTCACTTCCAGCCCTTCGTCGCCCGCTTTGATGCCGGCGATCTTGGCGGAGTAAACGCGGCTCATCTGGCCGGCGCCTATGCCGATGGTCATGTTGTCACGCGCATAAACGATGGCGTTGGATTTCACGAACTTGGCCACTTTCCAGCAGAACAGCGCGTCGCGCAACTCCTGCTCGGTCGGTTGGCGTTCTGACACCACGCGCAGATCGGCGGCGGTGACCATGCCCAGATCGCGATCCTGCACCAGCAGCCCGCCGTTGACACGTTTGAAATCCAGCCCCGCCACGCGTTGCTGCCACTGGCCGCAGGCCAGCACGCGCACGTTCTGTTTGGCGGCCAGCAGGGAGCGCGCTTCCTGGGTGACGTTTGGCGCGATGATCACTTCCACGAACTGGCGGCTGATGATCGCCTGCGCGGTGGCGGCGTCCAGCTCGCGGTTAAAGGCGATGATGCCGCCGAAGGCGGAGGTCGGGTCGGTTTGGTAAGCGCGCTCGTAGGCGGCCAGAATGTCGTCGCCGATCGCCACGCCGCAAGGGTTGGCGTGTTTGACGATCACGCAGGCCGGTTCGTCGAACTCTTTCACGCATTCCAGCGCGGCGTCGGTATCGGCGATGTTGTTATAGGACAGCGCTTTGCCCTGCAGCTGTTCGGCGGTCGCGACAGAAGCTTCCTTTACTTCTTCCTCTATATAGAAGGCGGCCTGCTGGTGGCTGTTTTCACCGTAGCGCATATCCTGCTTCTTGATGTAGTTGAGGTTCAGGGTGCGAGGGAAGCGGCCGGACGGCTGTTCGGTCTCGCCGTGATACGCCGGCACCAGCGCGCCGAAGTAGTTGGCGATCATGCTGTCGTAGGCGGCGGTGTGTTCAAAGGCCTTGATGGCGAGATCGAAGCGGGTGGCATAGCGCAGCGAACCGTCGTTGTTGTCCATCTCGGTAATGATGGCGGCGTAGTCGCTGCTCTTCACCACGATGGCGACGTCTTTATGGTTCTTGGCGGCGGAGCGCACCATGGTCGGGCCGCCGATATCGATATTCTCGACCGCATCCTCCAGCGAGCAATCCGGGCGCGCCACGGTTTGGGCGAATGGGTACAGATTGACGACCACCATGTCGATAGGCTTGATGTCATGCTGATTCATGACAGCGTCGTCCTGGCCGCGGCGGCCGAGAATGCCGCCGTGGACTTTCGGGTGCAGGGTCTTAACTCGTCCGTCCATCATCTCCGGGAAGCCGGTGTAGTCGGAAACTTCGGTAACGGGCAGACCGGCGTCTGCCAGCAGACGAGCGGTGCCGCCGGTGGACAGCAGTTCAACGCCGCGCTGGGAAAGCGCTTCGGCGAATTCAACGATACCGGTTTTGTCAGACACGCTGAGCAGGGCCCGGCGGATTGGACGAGGTTGTTGCATGGTTTTATCCCTTGGCTTTGAGTCGCAATTAAAGAGCGTTACGTGAATGTCCACCTCGTTCTCTCTATAAAGCGCAGTTTTTTGCCTTATAAAGGGAGGGTCAGGCACATATTCAGGTAACGCCCCCATAAAAAGGGGGATCGTTTCGTCGCGGGGAATTGTAGCGAAAACGTTTGCGTGGCGCTCGTAAATTTTCCGTACAAATCGCATCTGTGGATAACACTGTGCGCAAGTGGGTATAAGGCGGGGTTTTGCTGTGGAATGCAGCGAACGATCGCTTTTGCTGAAAATACCTGTTGCGGCCTGCGAGGAACTCCCTATAATGCGCCTCCATCGACACGGAACATGTGAACAACTTCACAGAGTATCCGGGGGTCGCAGAGAAAAAATCCTGAAAATTAGGGTTGACTCTGAAAGAGGAAAGCGTAATATAC
>NZ_JALBYS010000052.1:0-30733 GCF_022678525.1 Serratia sp. PGPR-27
AGGCCGATTACGGTCACGGTCGTCCCGTTCCTTTATCTCGGCTAAAAGACGTTCAAAGTTAACATTAAAGCCTTTCTCCTGCAACTGCAGCATGCGGCGGTGCGCGCGCTCCTCCGAGCTGGCGTCGAGGAAAATCTTGACCGGCGCGTCAGGGAACACCACCGTGCCCATGTCGCGGCCATCGGCAATCAGGCCGGGCGCCTCGCGGAATGCGCGCTGGCGGCGCAGCAACGCCTCGCGCACGCGCGGAAACGCCGCAGCTTGCGACGCGGTGTTGCCGACGGTTTCGGTGCGGATCTCATTACTGACGTCCTCACCTTCCAAAATCACCTGCAGCTTGCCGTCCTGGGCAACGAAGCGAACATCGAGATGTGCGGCCAGCGGAACCAGCGCTTCCTCAGAAGTGATATCCACCTGATGATGCAACGCCGCCAGCGCCAGCACGCGATAGATCGCGCCGGAGTCCAGCAAACGCCAACCAAGGGACTCGGCCAACGCTTTACACAGCGTGCCTTTGCCCGCGCCACTTGGTCCATCAACGGTTATCACCGGGGCTGTAGCCGTCATTTCTCTCTCCTTCAGGTAGAAAACCTCACAGAGGCACGGCGTGCTTCGACTCGAAGCCCGTGAGCTCTGTCACCTGCCCAATCAGGGGCAAATACGGTGGCGTATTATACGCTGCCCTACGGCGATCTGTTACCCTGGAACTATCCGGTTGTTGAAAATAAGCGCACAACCGCGAAAAAGTATAGAAGAAACGCCGGTCGCCAAAGGTTAAAAACGATAAAGGCCCGCAAAGGGGCCTTAAAATAAACGATTTGACGGGTTACGCCGGCTGGCTGATGCGCGCCAGCTGTTCGAAATAATCCGGGAAGGTCTTCGCGGTGCATTTCGGATCGAGAATGGTGACCGGCGTATCCGACAGCGCCACCAGCGAGAAGCACATTGCCATGCGGTGATCGTTGTAGGTGCCGATCTCGGCGAACTGCAGTTTGGCCGGCGGCACGACGTGAATGTAGTCTTCGCCTTCGTCCACTTCCGCCCCCACTTTACGCAGCTCGGTGGCCATCGCCGCCAGACGGTCGGTCTCCTTCACCCGCCAGTTGTAGATATTGCGGATGGTGGTCGGCCCCTCTGCGAACAGCGCTGCGGTGGCGATGGTCATCGCCGCGTCGGGAATGTGGTTCATGTCCATGTCGATGCCGCGCAGTTCACCGCGGCTGCACTCGATGAAATCGTCGCCCCAGGTGATGCGCGCGCCCATTTTCTCCAGCACGTCGGCAAACTTGGTGTCGCCCTGCACGCTTTTGCGACCGATGCCGGTCACGCGCACGGTGCCGCCCTTGATCGCCGCCGCCGCCAGGAAGTAAGAGGCGGAAGAAGCGTCGCCCTCAACCAGGTAATCGCCCGGCGCGATATACGTCTGGCGCCCCTGGATATGGAATACCCGGTAGTTGTCGTGGCTCACCGATACGCCGAAGGTGCGCATCAGATGCAGCGTAATGTCGATGTACGGCTTGGAAACCAGCTCGCCCTTGATGTGGATCTGCGTATCCTGCGGCGCCAGGGGCGCGGTCATCAGCAACGCGGTCAGGAACTGGCTGGAGACGCTGCCGTCAACGGTGACGTCGCCGCCCAGGAAACCGCCGCGCAGGCGAATCGGCGGGTAATCGGTCTGTTCGAGGTAATCAATCTGCGCCCCGCCCTGGCGCAACGCGTCCACCAGATGGCCGATCGGGCGTTCTTTCATGCGGGGTTCCCCGGTCAGCACCACGTCGCCTTCACCGAGGCACAGCGCCGCCGCCAGTGGGCGCATCGCGGTGCCGGCATTGCCGAGGAACAGTTCCAGCGGTTGGTTGGCCACCAACGGCCCGGCCACGCCGGTCACTTCACACACGGTGCGGTCGGCGGAAAGCCGGTAGTTCACACCCAACGCCTGCAGCGCATTCAGCATATGACGCACGTCGTCGCTGTCCAGCAGGTTGGTCAGCCGGGTCGTTCCCTCCGCCAGCGCCGCCAGCAGCAGAGCGCGGTTAGAAACGCTCTTCGAGCCGGGTAAGTTGACGGTGCCATTGACCAGGGCGACCGGTTGTAACGTCAGGGAATCCACCATGTGAACAAAACTCTCCAATTCTGATAAACGAAACGGCTCCGGAATAATGCCGGAGCCGCTTTAATGCAAAAGGACAACAGCCTGAGGCCGCCCGCGCCTGGCGGACTGCCGGAATCAACCGTGACGACGTTCGAAGTCGGCCATGAAGTCGGTCAGCGCCTGGACGCCGGCCAGCGGCATGGCATTGTAAATAGAAGCGCGCATGCCGCCAACTACCCGGTGGCCTTTCAGCGCCTGCAGGCCGATAGCCTCGGCTTCGCTGAGGAACACCTTGTCCAGCGCCGCATCGGCCAGCTGGAACGGCACGTTCATCCAGGAACGGTTGGCGATGGCAACCTGGCTGCGGTAGAAGTCGGATTTATCGATGGTCGCGTACAGCAGCTCGGCCTTAGCCTGATTGCGTTTTTGCATCTCCACCAGGCCGCCCTGCTCTTTCAGCCATTTGAACACCAGCCCGGACAGGTACCAGGCGAAGGTCGGCGGGGTATTGAACATCGAATCGTTCTCGGCCAACACGGTGTAATCGAGGATCGACGGCACTTCTTTACGCGCCTTGCCCAACAGATCGTCACGCACGATCACCAGCGTCAGACCGGCCGGGCCGATATTTTTCTGCGCGCCGGCGTAAATCACGCCGAAGCGGCTGACGTCGAGCGGGCGGGACAGGATGGTCGAGGAGTAATCGCCGATCACCACTTTGTCGCCGAAGTCCGGCGTTTCATCGATGGCCACGCCGTCGATGGTCTCATTCGGGCAATAGTGCACGTAAGCCGCGTCGTTGCTCAGTTGCCACTCTTTCATCGGCGTGATGCCGCTCAGGCCGTCGATGCGGGTTTTCACGTCGATGACGTTCGGGGCGCAATACTTTTCCGCCTCCTTGATGGCACTGTGCGCCCAATAGCCGCCGTCGATATAGTCGGCGGTGGCCTTGTCGCCCAGCAGGTTCAGCGGCAGCGCTGCGAACTGCGCGCGGGCGCCGCCGTGGCAAAACAGCACTTTATAGTTGGAGGGGACTTTCAGCAGATCGCGCAGATCCTGTTCCGCCTGCTCGGCAACGGCGATGAATTCTTTGCTGCGGTGACTGATCTCCATCACAGACGTTCCCAGGCCGTGCCAGTTGCACAGTTCCTGTTCCGCACGACGCAACACTTCCACCGGCAGCATCGCCGGGCCAGAGCTAAAATTATAAACCTGAGTCATTTCCCCTCACCACATTCACTGTTCGCCGCAGAAAAGCGACCTGTCGAAAAGACGCCCGAAGTTAACGCTCGCGTTAACCAACCCATCGGTTTTATCACTCACGCCCCATGGCTGCAACGCTTATTCGCCCGTCGGCGGCAAACGGCCGTGCCGGGTGATGACAGGCTCTGCGGCCGTCGCGATTGTTTGGACGATAAAACCCTGTGACATGGGGAAATTCAGCGGGTTAACGCGGTGTTTTATGCTGTATTCAGCCAAGATGGCTGCGGGAGCCCGGATGGCCCCCGCAGGAGAGGAAACGATCAGTACTGATTAAACATCTGCTGGATCTGCTTCGCGTCTTTGGTTTGCGTCAGCGCCAGCTGCAGCAGAATGCGCGCTTTTTGCGGATTCAGCGTGCCGGCGGCCACGAAGCCGTACTTGGCGTCGTCCACTTCCGCATCCTCGGTGGTGGCGCCGGTCGGCACGCGCGAAGAACGCACCACCGCCACGCCGTTGTGCGCCGCCGTCGCCAGGGTGTCGAACACGGTTTTATACAGGTTGCCGTTGCCGACCCCGGCGCTGACGATGCCCTGATAGCCTTCGGCGATCAGCGCCTTGGCCGGCGCATCGGAGGCGTTGGCGTAGTTGTAGACGATGCCGACCTTCGGCAGCTCGTTCAGCTTGCTGACGTCGAACGGCGTCTCCCGGGTATGCTTACGCTGCGGCGAGCGCTGGTAATCGATCTTGCCGTTGTGGATATACCCCAGCGGGCCGTAGTTTGGCGACTGGAAGGTCTGCACGGCGGTGGTATTGGTCTTGGTGACGTCACGCGCGTCCAGCACGGTGTCGTTCATCGCCACCAGCACCCCGCGGTTGGCCGATTGCGGATCCGCCGCCGTCACCACCGCGTTATACAGGTTGAACGGGCCGTCGGCGCTCATCGCCGTCGCCGGCCGCATCGCCCCCACCAATACCACCGGCTTGTCGCATTTCACCGTCAAATCAAGGAAATAGGCCGTCTCTTCCAGCGTATCGGTGCCGTGAGTGATGACGAAGCCGTCGGTTTTGCCGCAGTCGGCGTCAATTTTCTTCGCCAGCGTCAGCCAGACCTGATCGTTCATGTCCTGCGAGCCGATGTTCACCACCTGCTCCCCCTGCACGTTGGCGATATCCTTCAGCGCCGGCACCGCATCGACCAACGCCTCGACGCCAAGCTTGCCCGCGGTATAGTTGGATTTCGTCGCCGAATCGCCGCCGCCGGCGATAGTGCCGCCGGTCGCCAGCAGGGTGATGTTGGGCAGCGCCAGCGCCGAGGCGCTGACGCCGGTCAACAAGAGGGTTAACGCGCTGAGTTTCACTGATTTCATTAGATTTCTCCGTGACAGATAACTTGCTGAATTATGGTCTTTATCCTTAAAAAAACTGTGACTTTGCCACCGCTTTAGGAATACGTGGAGCTCCAGCGTAAAACCCCGTATCATTGCGCGTTTTTAGTACGCGCAAAAAGTGAAGACAATGACGCAAACTTTTATCCCCGGTAAAGACGCCGCCCTGGAAGACTCCATCTCCCGTTTCCAGCAGAAGCTGAGCGATCTCGGTTTCAACATCGAAGAAGCCTCCTGGCTGAACCCGGTGCCGCACGTGTGGTCGGTGCACATCCGCGATCGCGATTGCCCGCTGTGCTTCACCAACGGCAAAGGCGCCAGCAAAAAAGCCGCGCTGGCCTCCGCGCTGGGTGAATATTTCGAGCGCCTGTCCACCAACTACTTCTTCGCCGATTTCTATCTGGGCAAGCAGATCGCCGAAGGCGACTTCGTGCACTATCCGAATGAGAAATGGTTCCCGATCCCTGAAGACGACGCGCTGCCGGCCGGCATCCTCGACGAACGTCTGCACGCCTTCTACGATCCGCAGCAAGAGCTGAGCGCCAGCGATCTGGTCGATCTGCAGTCCGGCAACGCCGATCGCGGCGTGTGTGCACTGCCGTTTACCCGTCAGTCCGACCAGCAAACCGTGTACATCCCGATGAATATCATCGGCAACCTGTATGTTTCCAACGGCATGTCCGCCGGCAACACCGCCAACGAAGCGCGCGTGCAGGGCCTGTCGGAAGTGTTCGAGCGTTATGTGAAAAACCGCATCATCGCCGAATCCATCAGCCTGCCGGCGATCCCGGACGAGGTGCTGAACCGCTACCCGGGCGTGGTGGAAGCCATCGCCAAGTTGGAAGAGGAAGGTTTCCCGATCCTCTCCTATGACGCCTCGCTGGGCGGCAACTACCCGGTGATCTGCGTGGTGCTGTTCAACCCGACCAACGGCACCTGCTTCGCTTCATTCGGCGCGCACCCGGACTTCGGCGTGGCGTTGGAGCGCACGGTAACCGAACTGCTGCAGGGCCGCAGCCTGAAAGATCTCGACGTGTTCACCGCGCCGACCTTCGATGACGAAGAAGTGGCGGAACACACCAACCTGGAAACGCACTTCATCGACTCCAGCGGCCTGATCTCCTGGGATCTGTTCAAGCAGGACGCGGACTATCCGTTCGTTGACTGGAACTTCAGCGGCAGCACGCAGGAAGAGTTCGCCACCCTGATGAGCATCTTCGACAAGGAAGACGCGGAAGTGTACATCGCCGACTACGAGCACCTGGGCGTCTACGCTTGCCGCATCATCGTGCCGGGCATGTCCGATATCTACCCGGCGGAAGACCTGCTGCTGGCTAACAACAGCATGGGCGCGCACCTGCGCGATACGCTGCTGGCGCTGCCGGGCAGCGAGTGGGAGCCGGAAGAATACCTGGCGCTGATCGAACAGTTGGACGACGAAGGGCTGGACGATTTCACCCGCGTACGCGAACTGCTTGGCATTGCCAGCGGCAAAGACAACGCCTGGTATACCCTGCGCGTGGGCGAGCTGAAGTCGATGCTGGCGCTGGCGGGCGGCGATCTGGATCAGGCGCTGATCTGGACCGAATGGACGCAGGACTTCAACGCCTCGGTGCTGAGCCCGGCGCGCAGCAACTACTACCGCTGCCTGCAAACGCTGCTGCTGCTGGCGCAGGAGCCTGAACGCGAAGCGGCGCAGTACTATACCGCGTTCGTGAAGATGTACGGCCAGGAAGCGGTCGACGCCGCCTCCGCCGCCATCAGCGGTGAAGAGCGCTTCAACGGGCTGTTCGCCGTCGATGCCGATCTGAAGGCACTGCCGGCCCATCAGGCGCTGCTGGCGGCTTACGAGAAACTGCAGGCGGCCAAACGCCGCCACTGGGCCAAGGCCTAAGCATCATCAGGGGATACTGCCACTTTGGGAGTACCCCTGTTGCCAAACGCCGCACTCCGTTGCGGCGTTTTCAATTTTGCGGTTTATTTCAACGCATTCGGTTTTATTTTTTCGCCGGGAAATAGGTGGTTAAACGATCATAAAAATAAATAAACCGTCAATTGTTGCCGGACGGTGAAATAATAATTAACCGATAATTAAACTTTCAGCGCCGCGCGGCGACAAAACGCCTAAAAATTTAACTTTACTCCACGCCGACCACTCGGTGGATTCAAAAAAATTTGCAAACATTAAAAAATTGTTTTTTATTAAAAATCAATAAATTAACTATAAAAACCACACAAAAAACACGTCATTTCACCGCTCTACTTCCCCGCCTTATGATCCAAATCAAATTTTCCCCTATACTGCTTTGCTAGTATCTCATTGCGTTGTTTTAACCCTTAAGAGCGAGAGTTAGTTTGAAAACTGACAGCCCCTTCGATCTGATTTTACCTGCGGCAACGGCGAAAATCGCTGAAGATGCCGGCGTGTATAAAGCCACCAAACATCCGCTGAAAACGTTTTATTTGGCGATCACCGCCGGTGTCTTCATTTCCATCGCCTTCGTCTTCTACATCACGGCGACCACCGGCACCGCCGGCGTGCCTTTCGGGCTGGCGAAACTGGTCGGCGGCATCTGCTTCTCTCTCGGGTTAATGCTGGTGGTGGTGTCGGGCGCCGACCTGTTCACCTCTACCGTGCTTATCGTCATCGCCAAGGCCAGCGGCCGCATCAGCTGGGGCCAGCTGGGCGCCAACTGGCTGAACGTTTATCTCGGCAACCTGGTCGGCGCGCTGTTCTTCGTGGCGCTGATCTGGTTCTCCGGCGAGTATATGGTCGCCAACGGCCAGTGGGGCCTGAATGTTCTGCAAACCGCAGACCACAAGCTGCATCACACCTTCATCGAAGCCGTGTGCCTCGGCATTCTGGCCAACCTGATGGTCTGCCTGGCGGTCTGGATGAGCTACTCCGGCCGCACCCTGACCGACAAGATGCTCGCCATGGTGCTGCCGGTCGGGATGTTTGTCGCCAGCGGTTTCGAGCACAGCATCGCCAACATGTTTATGATCCCTATGGGCATCGTGGTCAAACACTTCGCCACGCCGGAATTCTGGCAAGCCGTAGGGGCGGTACCTGAGCAATTCGCTCATCTGACAGTAAGCAACTTCATCATCGACAACCTGATTCCGGTCACCCTCGGTAACATCATCGGCGGTGGTCTGCTGGTTGGGTTGACTTACTGGGTAATTTATCTGCGCGGGGGCCGCGAGCAGCACTAAGCTGTGAGTAACCGCGCGCAGAGTTAGAAATCCACAATCAAAGGTAGGTGTACAATGACCGAACTTAACGAGAAATTAGCCAACGCTTGGGAAGGTTTCAGCAAGGGTGACTGGCAGAATGAAGTCAACGTTCGTGACTTCATCCAGAAAAACTACACGCCTTATGAGGGTGACGAATCCTTCCTGGCTGGTGCTACTCAAGCCACCACCACCTTGTGGGACAAGGTTATGGAAGGGATCAAACTGGAAAACCGCACTCATGCGCCGGTTGATTTCGACACCAACGTTGCTTCAACCATCGTTTCTCACGACGCGGGTTACATCGCCAAAGAGCTGGAAACCATCGTGGGTCTGCAGACCGACGCCCCTCTGAAACGCGCGCTGATCCCGTTCGGCGGCATCAAAATGGTCGAAGGTTCGTGCAAAGTGTACGGCCGCGAACTGGATCCGCAGCTGAAAAAAGTGTTCACCGAATACCGCAAAACCCACAACCAGGGCGTATTCGACGTTTACACCAAAGACATCCTGAACTGCCGTAAATCCGGCGTGCTGACCGGTCTGCCGGACGCCTACGGCCGCGGCCGCATCATCGGCGACTACCGCCGCGTGGCGCTGTACGGTATCGACTTCCTGATGGCCGACAAGCTGAACCAGTTCAAATCGCTGCAGGAAAAACTGGAAAACGGCGAAGACCTGGAAATGACCATCCAGCTGCGCGAAGAGATCGCTGAACAGCATCGCGCTCTGGCTCAGATCAAAGAGATGGCCGCCAAATACGGTTACGACATCTCCGGCCCGGCCACCAGCGCGCAAGAAGCGGTGCAGTGGACCTACTTCGGCTACCTGGCCGCGGTGAAATCCCAGAACGGCGCCGCCATGTCCTTCGGCCGCGTGTCCACCTTCCTCGACGTGTTCATCGAGCGCGACATCAAGGCGGGCAAACTGACCGAAGAACAAGCGCAGGAGCTGATCGACCACCTGGTGATGAAACTGCGTATGGTGCGCTTCCTGCGTACCCCTGAGTACGATGAGCTGTTCTCCGGCGACCCAATCTGGGCGACTGAGTCCCTGGCCGGTATGGGCGTCGACGGCCGTACCCTGGTCACCAAAAACAGCTTCCGCTTCCTGAATACCCTGTACACCATGGGGCCGTCTCCGGAACCGAACATGACCATCCTGTGGTCTGAGAAGCTGCCGCTGAACTTCAAGAAATTCGCGGCGAAAGTGTCCATCGACACCTCTTCCGTACAGTACGAAAACGACGACCTGATGCGCCCTGACTTCAACAACGATGACTATGCCATCGCTTGCTGCGTCAGCCCGATGATCGTCGGCAAACAAATGCAGTTCTTCGGCGCCCGCGCCAACCTGGCGAAAACCATGCTGTACGCCATCAACGGCGGCGTTGACGAAAAACTGAAACTGCAGGTCGGCCCGAAAGAAGCGCCGATGATGGACGAAGTGCTGGACTATGACAAAGTCATGGCGCGCATGGACCACTTTATGGATTGGCTGGCCAAGCAGTACGTGACCGCGCTGAACATCATTCACTACATGCACGACAAGTACAGCTACGAAGCTGCGCTGATGGCGCTGCATGACCGTGACGTTTATCGCACCATGGCTTGCGGCATCGCCGGTCTGTCCGTGGCGGCCGACTCCCTGTCCGCCATCAAGTACGCGAAAGTCACCACCATTCGCGACGAAGACGGCCTGGCTATCGACTTCAAAGTGGAAGGCGAGTATCCGCAGTTCGGTAACAACGACGCCCGCGTCGATGACATCGCCTGCGACCTGGTGGAACGTTTCATGAAGAAAATTCAGAAACTGCGCACCTACCGCAACGCGGTACCGACCCAGTCCGTACTGACCATCACCTCCAACGTGGTGTACGGTAAGAAAACCGGTAACACCCCGGATGGCCGCCGCGCCGGCGCACCGTTCGGCCCAGGCGCCAACCCGATGCACGGCCGCGACCAGAAAGGCGCAGTAGCCTCCCTGACCTCGGTAGCCAAACTTCCGTTTGCCTACGCGAAAGACGGGATCTCCTACACCTTCTCCATCGTGCCTAACGCGCTGGGTAAAGACGACGACGTGCGTAAAGCCAACCTGGCGGGCCTGATGGATGGCTACTTCCACCATGAAGCCTCCATCGAAGGCGGCCAGCACCTGAACGTCAACGTAATGAACCGCGAAATGCTGTTGGACGCGATGGAAAACCCTGAGAAATACCCTCAGCTGACCATCCGCGTCTCCGGTTACGCCGTGCGCTTCAACTCGCTGACCAAAGAGCAACAGCAGGACGTCATTACTCGTACCTTCACTCAAACGATGTAATGCGCCAGCCGGGCGGGAAACCGCCTGGTAGCAACGTCAGGGCCGGTTCTGCCGGCCCTTTTCTCCCACCGCTCTCCCCTGACTCTGTACGAGTCTGTTTTGCCGGACATCTATACTGAATGGATAGCCGGCAAAACAGTTATCCGGCAACTGACCGGCCGACAGGCATCATTACCCCCGGTGGCGGGCTCACCCCGCCACTGCATCGCAGATACCTGGCCGGCGGCCACGCGCCTATTTTTAGACTGCGTTTGACAGTCAATATTGGAGAAAAACCCGCAATGTCAGTAACTGGTCGCATCCACTCCTTCGAATCCTGCGGCACCGTCGACGGGCCAGGGATCCGCTTTATCGTCTTCTTCCAGGGCTGCCTGATGCGCTGCCTCTATTGCCATAACCGCGACACCTGGGATACCCACGGCGGCAAAGAAGTGACCGTCGAAGAGCTGATGAAAGACGCGGTGGCCTACCGCCACTTCATGAATGCCTCTGGCGGCGGCGTGACCGCATCCGGCGGCGAAGCGATCCTGCAGGCTGAATTCGTGCGCGACTGGTTCCGCGCCTGCCATGCCGAAGGCATCAATACCTGCCTGGATACCAACGGCTTCGTGCGCCGCTACGATCCGGTGATCGACGAGCTGCTGGACACCACCGATCTGGTGATGCTGGATCTGAAACAGATGAACGATGAGATCCATCAGAATCTGGTCGGCGTCTCCAACCATCGCACGCTGGAATTCGCCCGCTACCTGGCGAAACGCAACCAGCGCACCTGGATCCGCTACGTGGTGGTGCCGGGTTGGTCAGACGACGACAAATCGGCGCATCTGTTGGGCGAGTTCACCAAAGACATGACCAACATCGAGAAAATCGAGCTGCTGCCCTACCACGAACTGGGCAAGCACAAATGGGTGGCGATGGGGGAAGAGTACAAGCTGGACGGCGTTCATCCGCCGAAGGCCGAGACCATGGATCGCGTCAAAGGCATCCTGGAAAGCTACGGCCACAAAGTGATCTACTGATTGGCGCGCGCCACAAGAAAAAACCGGCTCATGGCCGGTTTTTTTATGCTCAGGCGGCGGCGAACGGCGTATGGTGGCGATCCGGTTTCTGCTTCTTCAGCAGCATCAGCAGGTAAACCAGCGCCACGGCGGCGATCATCACGAACAGTACGCGGTCAGAGTAGTTCTGCATCAGCAGCGCCGTCATCGATGGGCCCAGCAGGCTGCCGATGGTGTAACTCATCAGCAGCGCCTGGTTCATCGCCACCAGCTCGTGCGGCATCGCCTTCTCACAGGCCCAGGACATCGCCACCGGATACAGGGTAAAGCCGGCGCAGCCGAGGATGAACAGCGAAGGCGCCATGGCGTAGTTGCCGAGCATCGCCACGCTGGCGAGGATCACCACGAACACCTGAATGCGCAGCACCAGCAGGCGCCCGTAACGATCGGCCAGGCGCCCGACTGGCCATTGGCCGACGATGCCGGAGCTGACCAGCAGCGCCATCCAGTAGCCGACGTTGGCATCGCTCATGCCCTGATGGGAGAGATACAGCGGCATCAGGCCGTACAGCGAACCGAGCACGATGCCGGAGATGATGCAGCCATTGATGCCGAGGCGCGCGCTGCGGCGTCTCAGCATCGACCACACCGCCGCCTGCTGCGGCTCGTCTTCATGGCGGTTGACCCGCGCGAACAGCATCGGCAGCATGGCGCTGATCACGATGGCGGTCACCCACGGCACCACGTGCAGCAATTCGGTCGAGGTCATGCTCAACAGCAATTGGCCGGTCACCGTCCCGAGGTAATAGACAATCATATAGGCCGCCAGCAGCTGGCCGCGGTTGCTGAGATTACCGCTGCGCAGCAGCGCGCTTTCCACAATCACCCAAATCCAGGCGCAACCGACGCCGGCGAAGAAGCGCCAGCCCAGCCAGCTCCAGAAATCGATCGACAGCACCATGCCGGCGGTCGCGGCGGCGAACAACAAACAGGAGAGATGGTAGCTGCGGGTGAAGCCGACGCGCTGGATCAGTTTGCCCGCCACCAACGTGCCCAACAGGTTGCCGCTGAAATAGGAGGAGCTGACCATTCCCACTTGCCAGGTCGACAGCTGAGCATGGGTTAACCAAAGAGGCACTAACGTATTCAAAACGGCAATGGATACCGTGAGCAACAACAGGCCGCAGAGCAACAGGAGCACTGGGCGGGAGTATGCGGACATAGTGAAATTGTGACCGAACGCGCAATGAGAGTGCGCGCATCATGCCACTGGCGATAAAAAAGTCAATCGCCTCTTATCATTCCAGCGCACGATTTGTTTCCGACCAAACGACCGAAAAAGCGTTATGCTCAGCGCAGAGCGGATTTCACGACGGAGAAGCAAGATGAGTCAGGCAAATAATGCGGCGGTCGAGACCTTGCTGGCGGACATCGGCAGCACGCACGGCGAGCTGCTGGAGATCGTACAACAGGTGCGCCGGGTCGCCGCGGCGAGCGGCAGTGGCGTCACCGAGTCGGTTAAATACGGCGGCATCATGTTCTCACATAGCCAATTTTTCTGCGGCGTTTTCGCCTACCGCAATCACGTCACGGTGGAATTCGGCCAGGGCTACCTCCTGGAAGATCGTTATCACCAGCTCGAGGGCAGCGGCCAATATCGGCGGCACATCAAGCTCCACTCGCCCGCCGAAGTGAAAAGCAAGCATCTGGCCGACTACATTAAACAGGCTTATACGCTGGCGAAAGGCTGAATTCTCGACATAAAAAAAGCGCCCGCAGGCGCTTTTTTCTAGTGATTGGCTGTTCAGCCGATATATTCCAGGCCGCCCATATAAGGGCGCAGCACTTCAGGCACCTGAATACGGCCGTCGGCCTGCTGGTAGTTCTCCAGCACCGCCACCAGGGTACGGCCAACCGCCAGGCCGGAACCATTCAGCGAGTGGACCAGACGCGGTTTCTTGTCGGCCTTGCTGCGGCAGCGCGCCTGCATGCGACGCGCCTGGAAGTCCCACATGTTGGAGCAGGACGAGATCTCGCGGTAGGTGTTCTGCGCCGGCAGCCACACTTCCAGATCGTAGGTCTTGCAGGCGCCGAAGCCCATGTCGCCGGTGCACAGCAGCACCTTGCGGTAAGGCAGGTTCAGCAGCTGCAGCACTTTTTCCGCGTGGCCGGTCAGCTCTTCCAGGGCATCCATCGAATCTTCCGGACGGACGATCTGCACCATTTCAACCTTGTCGAACTGGTGCATACGGATCAAACCACGGGTGTCGCGGCCGTAAGAACCGGCTTCCGCACGGAAGCATGGCGTGTGTGCGGTCATCTTCAGCGGCAGAGATTCCTCTTCCACGATCTCGTCGCGCACCAGGTTGGTCAGCGGCACTTCCGCCGTTGGGATCAACGCGTAGTTGCTGCTGTCGGCTTCTTCTTCCAGCGGGCGGGTATGGAACAGATCTTCGCCGAACTTCGGCAGCTGGCCGGTGCCATACAGCGTGGCGTGGTTGACCAGATAAGGCACGTAGGCCTCCAGGTAGCCATGCTGCTCGGTGTGCAGATCCAGCATGAACTGGGACAGCGCGCGGTGCATGCGGGCGATTTGCCCTTTCATCACCACGAAGCGTGAACCGGTCAGCTTAACTGCGGCGGCAAAATCCAGCCCGCCGGCCATTTCGCCCAGATCGACATGATCACGCACCGCGAAGTCGTATTGGCGCGGTTCGCCCCAGCGGGTGACTTCCAGGTTTTCGCTGTCGTCTTTACCATCCGGCACCGCGTCGTCCGGCAGGTTAGGCAGCGTCAGAGCGTAATCGCGGATCTCGCTCTGCAGCGCATCCAGCGCCGCCTTGGCGGCATCCAGCTTGTCACCCAGCTCGTTCACTTCGCGACGCAGCGGCTCGATGTCTTCCCCACGCGCTTTGGCCGCGCCGATGGATTTCGATCGGGAGTTGCGTTCCGCTTGCAGCGTTTCAGTTTCTACCTGCAGAACTTTGCGGCGTTCTTCCTGCGAACGCAGCAGATCCAGATCGAGTTTAAAGCCTCGGCGAGCCAGTTTGACGGCGACTGCGTCTAGCTCATTACGCAGCAGATTGGGATCGAGCATGCTAATCCTGTGCTTGTTGTTATTGAAAGAAGTGTTGTTGTTCTATGCGGCTGATTTATAGCCGCATAAAAGAAGAGTGATACCCGCTAACCTTACCGCAACGGCCACGCTAGCGGTAGCGTTTTGTCGGGCTATTTTGATCCTGCTCAGCCAGCCATGCCAACTTTTCGCCGATTTTCCCTTCCAGCCCGCGCGAGGTCGGTTGGTAGTAGCGCGTATGGGCCATTTCGGGCGGGAAGTAGTTCTCACCGGCGGCGTAGGCGTTGGGTTCGTCGTGGGCGTAACGGTACTCCGCCCCCAGCCCCATCTCCTTCATCAGCTTGGTCGGCGCGTTGCGCAAATGCTCCGGCACGTCATAATCGGCCTGCTCTTTGGCGTCACGCATGGCGGCCTTGAACGCGGTGTAAACCGCGTTGCTCTTCGGCGCGCAGGCCAGGTAAACAATCGCCTGCGCGATGGCGCGCTCGCCCTCCGCCGGCCCCACGCGGGTGAAGCAATCCCAGGCGGCGATCGCCACCTGCATGCCGCGCGGATCGGCGTTGCCCACGTCTTCAGAGGCGATCGCCAACAGACGGCGCGCCACATAGAGCGGATCGCCGCCGGCGGTAATGATGCGCGCATACCAATACAGCGCGGCGTCCGGCGCCGAACCGCGCACCGATTTATGCAGCGCGGAAATCAGGTCGTAATAACGGTCGCCCTTGTTGTCGAAGCGCGCGCTGCGCTCGCCCGACACCTCTTTCAGCAGCTGCGGCGTCAGCACCCGCACGCCTTTGGCGTCGATCTCCGCCATGTCCGCCATCATTTCCAGGCTGTTCAACGCCCGGCGCGCATCGCCGCCCACCAACTCCGACAGCAGGCGGCGCGTTTCCGCCGGCAGCTCGACGTTCTGATCGCCAAAGCCGCGCGCCTTGTCGCTCATCGCCTGATCCAGCACCTGGCCGATATCTTCGGCGGTCAGTGCCTTAAGCAGATACACGCGGGCGCGCGACAGCAGCGCCGAGTTCAGTTCGAACGACGGGTTTTCGGTGGTGGCGCCGATAAAGGTGATGGTGCCGTCTTCGATATGCGGCAGGAAAGCGTCCTGCTGACTTTTGTTGAAGCGGTGCACTTCATCGACGAACAGAATAGTGCGGCGGCCGGCGTCGCGGTTTTGCCGCGCCCGTTCGATCGCCTCGCGGATCTCCTTGATGCCGGAGGTCACGGCGGATATCCGTTCGACGTCCGCCTGACCATAACGGCCGATCAGCTCTGCCAGCGTCGTCTTCCCGGTGCCCGGCGGCCCCCATAAAATCATCGAGTGCAGCTGCCCGGCCTCAATGGCGCGCGGCAGCGGCTTGCCGGCGGCCAGCAGGTGTTGCTGGCCGATATACTGCGCCAGCGTGGTCGGCCGCATGCGCGCGGCCAACGGCTGGAACTCGTTCTGGGAAAAATCGAGCGACAGATTATTACTCACTTGCACCTCACTGGCGCTGGTCGTCCAGCGTCACCCCCTTCGGCGGGGTAAATTTGAATTTGGCCGGATCGGCGGCGACGTTCTGCTGGCTTTTCAGCGTATAAGCACTACGCTGGCCATCCTGCTCCACCGCGGCGAAGCTGCGGATGGTGCCGCTGTTGGTCACGCTGATGGCGAATTGCTTCAGGTTGCCGCTGGCGGATTTTGGCGTTAATTCGAAATCATCGCCCTTTTGCTTCACGTTGTACTGTTTCCAGTCGCTGGCATTATTGCGGGTGATCAGCATAAACGGCGTATTGCCGGTGGCGTTCTTCAACCAGGTCGCCGTCACCTGCTCGACGAACGGGTTGTAAAACCACAGGGTTTGGCCATCGGAGACCAGCACGCTCTCATCGGGTGAGGTCATGTGCCAGTTGAACAGGTTCGGCCGCTTCACCCACAGCTCGCCTTCACCCTGTTGCACCGCGGCGCCTTCGGCGCTGGTCACGGTTTGCGAGAAGCTGGCGTGGAAACTGTTCACCTTCGCCAGGCGACTTTGCAGATCCTGTGCGGCATCGGCCAGCACGGAGGTAGAAGCGAATCCCGAGAGCAGACAGCAGGCAACTAACAGTTTTTTCATTATTCCAGATACCTTATGAAATGCGTTAACCGCAGGGCGACGCCGTGCGGGTCAATCAACCCTTTACTCCCGTTACTTTACCTGAAGCCGGCGATCGGCCGGTAGGCCAATGTTCCGAGAAGAAACGGGTTTACGCTTCTTTGCACAAGGGCCGCTTAAGCGGCCCTTTCTTATTGAATTGCAATGGCTAAACGACCATCAATCGTGCCGCGGCGGCGCCAGCACCTCGCGGTTGCCGTTATGCCCCTGCTCACTGACGATGCCCTGCGCCTCCATCTGTTCGATGATGCGCGCCGCGCGGTTGTAGCCGATACGGAACTGGCGCTGTACGCCGGAGATGGAGGCGCGGCGTTTATCCACCACGAAATCCACCGCCTGGTCAAACAGCGGATCCAGCTCTTCGTCACCGTCCATGCCGCCGCCGGCACCGCCCTCGCCGTCTTCACCGCCGCTGAGAATGCCCTCTTTATATTGGGGCCGCTCGCGCGCTTTCCAATCCTTGACCACCGCGTGCACTTCCTGATCGCGCACGAATGCGCCATGTACGCGCACCGGGATTGAGGAGTTCGGCGCCAGATAGAGCATGTCCCCCATGCCCAGCAAGGACTCGGCGCCCCCCTGATCGAGGATGGTGCGAGAGTCGATCTTGCTCGACACGGTAAAGGCGATACGCGTCGGGATGTTGGCCTTGATAAGACCCGTGATCACATCCACCGACGGACGCTGAGTCGCCAGCACCAGGTGGATACCCGCCGCACGCGCTTTTTGCGCCAGGCGAGCGATCAACTCTTCGACCTTCTTGCCCACCGTCATGATCAGATCGGCGAATTCGTCGACCATCACCACGATGTACGGCTCTTTCTCCAGCACCGGCGGCGTGATGTCCATGCTGTCGGTCGGCTTCCAGAATGGATCCGGGATCGGACGCCCCATCGCTTCGGCCTGATCGACGCGCTCGTTGTAGCCAGCCAGGTTACGCACGCCCAGGGCAGACATCAGCTTGTAGCGGCGTTCCATTTCACCCACGCACCAGCGCAGCGCGTTGGCGGCGTCTTTCATGTCGGTGACCACGTCGGTCAACAGGTGTGGAATGCCTTCGTAAACCGACAGTTCCAGCATTTTCGGGTCGATCATGATAAAGCGCACTTCTTTCGGCGTGGCCTTATACAAGATGCTCAGGATCATGGCGTTGACCCCGACCGACTTACCGGAACCAGTGGTACCGGCGACCAGCAAGTGCGGCATTTTGCCCAGATCGGCCACGACCGGTTCGCCGGAGATGTCTTTACCCAATACGATGGACAGCGGCGACGGATTGTCACGGAAAGCCGGGCAATCCAGCACTTCACGCAGATACACCGTTTGCCGTTTGGCGTTCGGCAGCTCCAGACCGACATAAGGCTTGCCGGGGATCACTTCCACCACGCGCACCGCCGAAGTCGACAGCGAGCGCGCCAGATCGCGCGACAGGTTGGAAATGCGCGCCGCTTTAACGCCCGGCGCCAGATCCAGCTCGAAGCGGGTGATGACCGGCCCCGGCAGGATGTCCACCACGTCGGCTTTCACTCGGTAATCGGCCAGGCTGGCCTCCACCAGGCGCGCCTTCTGTTCCAGCGCGAAGGAATCGACCGGCTCCACCTCTTTCGGCGCTTCGGTCAACAGATCCAGCGTCGGCAGCGGCGTGGTCGGCTTCTGCAGCGGCTGATCGTTGCGCATCAGGAACGGGTGAATCAGGCTGTCCATCGCCGGATGTTGCTCTGCCTGAGCTTGCTGAGGCTGCTGCTGCGACGGCTGTTGATATTGCTGTTGCTGCGGCTGCTGATATTGCTGCTGCGACGGCTGTTGATACTGTTGTTGCTGCGACGGCTGTTGATGCTGCTGTTGCTGCGGCTGTTGGTATTGTTGAGGCGGCTGTTGGTATTGTTGAGGCGGCTGATGCGATTGCTGAGGTTGAGCCGCAGGTGCCACAGGCTCAAACTGACCGAATGGCACATCGTCCTCTTGCTCGCTTTGCTGTTCAATGCGCTCTTCAAGCTGCGGGGACAGCGTGAACATCGGCTCGCTCGGGCCATCGTCCACCAGATCCGCCATCGGCGAGAAGCTGAAAGCATTGCGGGTATCGATCGGGCTGGCGGCCGGCACCTGCGGAGCAGATGCTTGCTGGCCGTAGCGCGCCTGCTGCTGCTCGGCAAACGCCTGGCGCAGCGCGGCCTCTTGCTGCGCCTCTTCGTCGTCCTGTTGATAGCCTTCGCCGTAGCGTTGGTGCTGCTGCTCGGCAAACGCCTTGCTCAGCTCGGCTTCCTGCAATGCGCTCTCGTCATCTTGTTGCTCAGACGCGTAGCTTTCGCCATAGCGCTGGCTTTGCTGCTCGGCAAACGCCTGACGCAGCGCGGCTTCCTGTAGCGCCTCTTCTTCCTGCGGGTTCACCGCCGCCGGCTGCTGAGGCTCTACCTCTGTCTGGCGCTGCTCCTGTTCGGCCGCACGCTGCGAAGGCAGCTTGATGCCGTAGGAAGCCAGTTCGCGACGGGTCGGGATGCGCACCGGATTCGGCCGCGGCAGTTCAGGGCCGATGCCCTGCTTAACCTGCGGATTGCCGTCGCTGGTCGCCGTAAAGGCCGGCATAAAGGTCGCCGCCGCGGCACCTGCAGCAGCAGCGGCTGCCGCCGTATCCGGCTGCGGTTTGGCGCCGGTGGCGCTGAAACCGCTCGAACTGCCGATGTCGACGCTGTCACGCTGTGCGGCGGTAAAATCAAAGGGAGAACGCGCCGGCGGCTGCGGTGCGGCCGGCTCTTGCCAGTTGCCGAGGCGCGGCTCATCGTCATCCTGATAAGGATCGACAGGACGCGTCGCCTTAGGCGCAGGCGTTTCTTCCGGGATCTCGAAGGAATACAGCGGCGGCGTAGCGTCTTGCGCCGGGGCGCTCACCGGGTGCTGATTGACCGAGGTCGGCGCGGCCGGCGCCACCGTTACCGACGGCGCCTGTGTGGCGATCGGCGCTGCAACGGGCTCGTGGATCTCAGCCTTCACCGCCGGTGCAGGCGAAGCCACCGGCGCGATGGATGCGGCTTCTGCTTCAAGCTCGCCATCGTCGGCGCGCAGGCCGCTGAGCAACGGATCGGCGGCGTCTTCTGCCGCCGCTTTGGCGCTTTCGGTGACCGAAGGCGCGGAGAACAGCACGTCGTCATCGGCGGCCGCGGCTCCGGCGGCGGTCGCGGCAACCGCTGCGGCGGCGCCCTTCTCTGCCTGCTCAGGCTCGTCGTCGACGTAACGCTCGTCATCCTCAAAATAGCGCTCTTCGCGACGTGAGCGATTGGTCATCACCGTCGCGACGCCCAGCACCGCCCCGCCGATCTTCTCGGCGATCACCAGCCAAGACCAGCCGGTAAACAGCGTCAACCCCGCCGCCCATACGCACAGCAGCGCCAGCGTAGCGCCGATGCCGTTGAACCACGGCAACATGGCGTTGCTCAGCAGGCTGCCGATCACGCCGCCGGAAGCGAAGTAATAGAGATCGTCGACGTTCAGCGCCGCCAGCCCGCAGGAGGTGAGCACTAACGCCAGGGTGCCGATCAGGCGCAGGGAAAGCGCGAAATAGTCGATGTAGTCTCTGTTGCTGCGTTGGCGATAAGCCGCCCAGCACAGGACCAGCATGATCGGCGGTATCGCGTAGGCGAGCACCCCGAAGGTGAAGAACAGCGTATCGGCCAACCAGGCCCCGACACCGCCGCCCAGATTGTGAATCGGCTCATGCCACGCGGTCTGCGACCAGCTTGGGTCAGACGGATTGAAACTGACCAACGCAGCCATGAGGTAAACGGCAAAAATCGCTACCACGATAAGCACAGCTTCCAGCAAACGCCGGCCACTGCTGAGTCTTTTCAGGGTAACTTCTTTATCTTCTGTATATTCCTGGCTCAAGAAAGGCTCTCCAGGTTCCTGTTAGCTGACATAGCAACAGCGCCGAGAAACTGCCCCGGCGCCGAAACTGTATGAATAAACAGGAGTGTAACCAATTTAATCAGGTTTTGCACCTGCACCTTACCGTGTTTTGATAACCAGACGGTTACTCTGTTTCACTTCTTCCATCACTACGTAGGTACGGGTGTCGTTAACCCCCGGCAAACGCAGCAAGGTTTCGCCCAGCAATTTGCGGTAAGCCGACATGTCCGGTACGCGGGTTTTCAACAGGTAGTCGAAATCGCCGGAAACCAGATGACACTCCTGAATCTCTTCAAGCTTCTGCACTGCCGAGTTGAATTGCTCAAACACATCCGGCGCGCCGCGGTTCAGCGTGATCTCCACGAAAACCAGCAGGGACGCATCCAGATAATGCGGGTTAAGCAATGCGGTATAGCCATGAATGAAACCCTGGCGCTCGAGACGGCGCACGCGTTCCAAACATGGTGTCGGGGATAACCCCACGCGCTTCGAAAGCTCGACGTTCGAAATACGCCCATCCTTCTGCAGCTCATTCAGGATGTTGCGGTCGATACGGTCAAGATCTTTACCCGGGCGTTTCTTGTTGTCTGCCATTATTATTGTCTCTCTTATTTTCTTCCGTGCACTTGCCACACCCTAGCCAACGTCAATGTGTAAGGGTTCGTTCCAAGCGAAGACCCGATGCCTGTCATATGCTTCTTCACTACCATCATTCCACGCCGCGCAGCCTGTCTGTCCAACCCCGCGCGATGCAGGTAACGACGTTTAGGTCGAGAAAAAATCAGCAAACGCTTGCGCGCTCTGCTCCGCACCCCCATCGCGCATTGCCGCCTCGCGGCGCAAATACGTACGATTTGCTGGTGTTACGGGGATAATTTCTTCTTCCTATGATGTTTTCGCAAATGCGCAGCGGATTGTCAAAGTAAAAGAAGCAAAATCAGAACAACGTACCGTCACGAAAAGTCTGCATCCCATTTTTGGTTATGAATCGCTGGCAGATAAACCCCGGCGGGGAGCGGCTGAAGTCGCAGAATGCGCCGTTTTTGCGCGGTTGGCGATTCAGCGGCCGAATGCGGCTTTGATAAGGTAAATTTCTGCGTTCGGCGTACGATTTGCCGACAGCGGGTGCATTAATAGGCGACAACTATCATACAAATCGTTAACAACGTCGCCCGGCGCTTTTTTTACTGCGTCATTTTCCCTACAATCGGCTTCATTGTCCGCCATTGTGGAATAAAGAGGTTATTCATGGGCACGGCTAAACATAGCAAATTACTGATTCTGGGCTCCGGCCCGGCCGGTTACACCGCCGCCGTCTACGCGGCGCGAGCCAACCTGAATCCGGTGCTGATCACCGGTCTGGAGCAAGGCGGCCAGCTGACCACCACCACCGAAGTGGAAAACTGGCCGGGCGACGCCGAAGGCCTGACCGGCCCGGCGCTGATGGAGCGCATGCGCGAGCACGCGGAGAAGTTCCAGACTGAAATCGTCTTCGATCATATCAACAGCGTCGATCTGCAGCAGCGTCCGTTCCGCCTGTTCGGCGACAGCGGCGAATACAGCTGCGACGCGCTGATCATCGCGACCGGCGCCTCCGCCCGCTACCTTGGCCTGCCTTCCGAAGACGCCTTCAAGGGCAAAGGCGTTTCCGCCTGCGCGACCTGCGACGGTTTCTTCTACCGCAACCAGAAAGTCGCGGTGGTCGGCGGCGGCAACACCGCCGTTGAAGAAGCGCTGTACCTGTCCAACATCGCCGCCGAGGTTCACCTGATCCACCGTCGCGACAGCTTCCGCTCGGAGAAGATCCTGATCGACCGGCTGATGGAAAAAGTGAAAAGCGGCAACATCGTGCTGCACACCGACCATACGCTGGACGAAGTGCTGGGCGATGAAATGGGCGTGACCGGCGTGCGCATCCGCAGCACCAAAGCGGAAAACGAAACCCGTGAACTGGAACTGGCCGGCGTGTTCATCGCTATCGGCCACAGCCCGAACACCGGCATCTTCGGCGGCCAGCTGGAGCTGGAAAACGGCTACATCAAGGTACAGTCCGGCATTCATGGCAATGCGACCCAAACCACTATCCCCGGCGTCTTCGCCGCAGGCGACGTGATGGATCACGTCTACCGCCAGGCGATCACTTCCGCCGGCACCGGCTGTATGGCGGCGCTGGACGCAGAACGTTACCTGGACGGCATCGCCGGCGCAGAAGTCTGCTAAGACTTTCTCGTCATCAGCAAAAAGCGGCTCTCGGGCCGCTTTTTTTGTTTCCCCCCTCCGCACTCTCCTTCCCGCGTCTGTTATAGCCACATTTGGCCGCTTTATTATTTTCAGTCTGCCGGGTGACGAGGTAACATGGGACCTCGCTTGTTTGTCGCCGATTGCGCCAAACACTATTATTTAACAGTACGTTAACCCAGCCTGTAACAAACGGGCACCGGCGACGCAGACGCATATCTGATGAAAAAAACCAGACAGCAACAGTTAACCCGTTGGCTTAAAACCCAGAGTTCGTTGGCGCAGCGTTGGCTGCGCCTTTCCATGCTGTTGGGGCTGTTCAGCGGCCTGCTGATCGTGGCGCAGGCGTGGCTGCTGGCCAGCCTGCTGCACGCCCTGATCATCGAACATACCCCACGCGAACAGCTGCTCCCTTCGTTTATCTGGCTGGCCGCCGCGTTCGCATTGCGGGCGCTGTTGAGCTGGCTGCGGGAGCGGGTCGGTTTCCAGTGTGGCCAGGTGATCCGTCAGCGCATGCGCCAGCAGGTGCTGGATAAGCTGCAGCAGCTCGGCCCGGCCTGGATCCAGGGCAAACCGGCGGGCAGTTGGGCCAGCATCATCGTCGAGCAGATCGAGGATATGCAGGACTATTACTCGCGCTATCTGCCGCAGATGTATCTGGCGGTCTTCATCCCGCTGCTGATCCTGATCGCCGTTTTCCCGATCAATTGGGCCGCCGGTTTGATTCTGTTGGCGACCGCGCCGCTGATCCCGCTGTTCATGGCGCTGGTCGGTATGGGGGCCGCCGACGCCAACCGCCGCAACTTCGTCGCACTGGCGCGATTGAGCGGCAACTTCCTCGACCGCCTGCGCGGCCTGGACACTCTGCGGCTGTTTGACCGCGCGCAGGCCGAAACCGCGCAGATCGCCAAATCCTCCGAAGACTTCCGCAGCCGCACCATGGAAGTGCTGCGCATGGCCTTCCTCTCTTCCGGCGTGCTGGAGTTCTTCGCCTCGATTTCCATCGCCGTGGTGGCGGTGTACTTCGGTTTTTCCTACCTCGGCGAACTCAATTTCGGCAGCTACGGCCTCGGCGTAACGCTGTTTTCCGGTTTTCTGGTGCTGATTCTGGCGCCGGAGTTCTTCCAACCGCTGCGCGATCTCGGCACCTTCTACCATGCCAAGGCGCAGGCGGTCGGCGCGGCGGAAGCGCTGGAAACCTTCCTCAGCGCCGAAGGCGAGCAGATGGGCAACGGCACGCGGCAGCTGCCCGCCGATCAACCGCTGACGCTGCAGGCGAACGCGTTGGAAATCCTGTCGCCGAACGGCGTGCTGCTGGCCGGGCCGCTGAGTTTCACCCTGCAACCGCAACAGCGCGTGGCGCTGGTCGGGCTGAGCGGCGCCGGCAAAAGTTCGCTGCTCAATCTGCTGCTCGGCTTTCTGCCCTACCGTGGGTCGTTGACCGTCAACGGCGTCGAGCTGCGTGAACTGTCCGCAGAAAACTGGAGGCAACAGTTGAGCTGGGTCGGGCAGAACCCGCACCTGCCGGCGCAAACCTTGCGCGCCAATATTCTGCTGGGTTGCCCGCAGGCCGACGAAGCGCAGCTGCAGCAGGCGGTAGAGCTCGCCTACGTCAGCGAACTGTTACCGTATCTGCCGCAGGGGCTCGACACCGAAGTGGGCGACAACGCCGCCCGCCTGTCGGTCGGCCAGGCGCAGCGCGTGGCGGTCGCCCGGGCGCTGATCGGCCCGCGCCGCTTGCTGCTGCTGGATGAACCGGCCGCCAGCCTCGATGCCCATAGCGAACAACGGGTGATGCAGGCGTTGAATGCCGCTTCGCATCAGCAAACCACCCTGCTGGTGACGCACCAGTTGGAAGATACCGAAGACTACGATCAGATTTGGGTGATGGATAACGGGCGCATCGTGCAACAGGGCGATTACGCCTCCCTCAGCGCCCAGCCGGGCCTGTTCGCCACTCTGATCGCCCATCGCCGCGGGGAGCTTTAATCATGCGCGTTTTGCTGCCGTTTTTGGCGTTGTATCGCCGCCATAGCCTGCTGATTAGCCTGGGCATCCTTTTGGCGATCGTCACCCTGCTGGCCAGCATCGGCCTGCTGGCGCTCTCCGGCTGGTTCCTGGCCGCCTCTTCGCTGGCCGGATTGGCGGGCCTGCTGACCTTCAACTATATGTTGCCGGCCGCCGGCGTGCGCGGCGCGGCGATCTTCCGCACCGCCGGGCGCTACGCCGAGCGCGTGGTCAGCCACGACGCCACCTTCCGCGTGCTGTCGCACCTGCGGGTGTTCACCTTCAGCAAGATCCTGCCGCTGACGCCGGGCGGCATCGCCCGTTTCCGCCAGGCCGACCTGCTCAATCGCCTGGTGGCGGACGTGGACACGCTGGATCACCTTTATCTGCGGGTGATCTCGCCGCTGATCAGCGCGGCGGTGGTGATCCTGGTGGTCACCTACGGCCTGAGCTGGCTGGATCCTGCGCTCGCCCTGACGCTGGGCGGCATACTGTTGCTGCTGTTGCTGCTGGTGCCGCCGGTGTTCTATCGCGCCGGCAAACCGATCGGCGGGCAACTCACCGCCCTGCGCGGCCAATACCGCACCGACCTGACCGCCTGGCTGCAGGGGCAGGCGGAGCTGGTGGTGTTCGGCGCCGTCAACGACTTCCGCCAGACGCTGAACGCCACCGAACAGCTGTGGCAACGCCGCCAGTGGCAGCAAGCCTCGCTGAGCGGCAAGGCGCAGGCGCTGATGATCCTCGCCAGCGGGCTGACGGTGACGCTGCTGCTGTGGCTGACCGCCGCCGGCATCGGCGGCGATACCCAACCCGGCGCGCTGATCGCGCTGTTTGTCTTCGCCGCGCTGGCGTCGTTCGAAGCGCTGATGCCGGTGGCCGGCGCCTTCCAGCACCTCGGCCAGGTGATCGCCTCCGCCACGCGGGTCAAACAGATCATCGATCGCCAGCCGGAAGTCTCCTTCCCTGCCACCGGTCCGGCCGCCGCCGACCGGGCTCAGCTTAGCCTGCGGCAGTTGAGTTTCACCTACCCCGATCAGCCGCAGCCGGTACTGCGCGACGTCACGCTCGAGGTGGCAGCCGGCGAACACATCGCCTTGCTCGGCCGCACCGGCTGCGGCAAGTCCACCCTGCTGCAGCTGCTGACCCGAGCCTGGCGCACCGACGGCGGAAAAATTCTGCTCAACGGCGAACCGCTGGAAGATTATGATGAAACCACGCTGCGTCGAATGACCACGGTCGTCAGCCAGCGAGTGCATATCTTCAGCGATACGCTGCGGGAAAACCTGCGGCTGGCCGCACCGGATGCCGACGACGCTCGCCTGAGCGAGGTGTTGCAGCAGGTGGGGCTCGGCAAATTGCTGGACAGCGACGGCGGGCTGAACGCCTGGCTGGGCGAAGGCGGCCGGCAGCTGTCCGGCGGTGAACAGCGCCGGCTAGGCATCGCCCGCGCGCTGCTGCACCCTGCCCCGCTGCTGTTGCTTGACGAACCGACCGAAGGGCTGGACGCCGAGACCGAGCAGCAGATCCTGGCGCTGCTGCGCCGGCATTGTCAGGGCAAGACGCTGATCCTGGTGACGCACCGCCTGTACGGCCTGGAGCATCTCGATCGCATTTGCGTAATGGATGACGGCCAAATTGTCGAACAGGGCGATCACGCCACCCTAATGCGCCAGCAGGGCCGCTATGCCCGCTTTCGCAACCGTATCAGCAACCTGGCGCCGTAATCGGCCCGTAGAGGACGCAGAAACCCTGTATGCGCATCGTTAAGCTTTCCCCTCAGTCGCTGGCGTTTCCCTCGCCTGAGGGCGCCCTGCGCGATCCCAACGGCCTGCTGGCGATCGGCGGCGACCTGACGGCGCCACGGCTGCTGGCAGCCTACGAGCGCGGCATCTTCCCCTGGTACTCGCCGGGGGAAGCGATTCTGTGGTGGTCACCCGATCCGCGTGCGGTGCTGTTCCCGGCCGAGTTTCATCTCAACCGCAGCCTGAAACGCTTTCTGCGCCACGATCCGTTTCGCATCACGCTTAATCACGACTTCGCCTCAGTGATCGCCGCCTGCGCCCACCGGCCGGATGAAGGCACCTGGATCGGCCCGGAGGTACAGCGCGCCTATCAACATCTTCATCGCCTCGGCTACGCGCACTCGGTGGAGGTATGGCAGGATGATCAACTGGTCGGCGGCATGTACGGCGTGGCGCAGGGCGCGTTATTCTGCGGCGAATCGATGTTCAGCCGCGTCACCAACGCCTCAAAATGCGCATTGATGGCCTTTTGCCGCCATTTTGCCGCTTATGGCGGGGAATTGATTGACTGCCAGGTGCTGAACGCTCACACTGCCCGCCTTGGCGCGCGTGAAATTCCGCGCCGTCAATTTTTGCAGCAGCTCAGCACCCTTCAACGGCGGCCTTTGGCACCGGCGTGCTGGGCGCCGCAAGTCATATCCCCACAGCCGGTTGAACCGCCCTGCCCAGCAAACTAATTGGTGGAAACGGTGCAATGTTCACCGACACATCTTTACATAATGGGGGTTTTTCGGCATTATCTTGCCGGTTAAAAACTAAGGTAGTTAGACCTAGAGGATTCGATGGCCAAAGAAGACAATATTGAAATGCAGGGCACCGTTCTTGATACGCTGCCGAACACCATGTTCCGCGTTGAATTGGAAAACGGGCACGTGGTAACCGCACACATCTCCGGTAAAATGCGTAAAAACTATATCCGCATCCTGACGGGCGACAAAGTCACTGTAGAGCTGACCCCGTACGACCTGAGCAAAGGCCGCATTGTCTTCCGTAGCCGTTAATCGGCTCATCGCGCGCCACACGCTGGCGGCATCGAGGATGTAATATCCCTCGGGAGCCCTTTCCGTTTACCCCCGCAGCGACGTTATACAACGGGTTGCAGGTGCGCAGGTAAACTGAGAGGGCTCACTCGTTTCTGCTGTACGGTGAATCTCACCCATAAAAAAAGCGATGCCGAAGCATCGCTTTTTCTTTGCCTGAAGGCAGCCTTAGTGCACCGCGCCCTCGTCCGCTTTGCGCTTGGCGGCGCTGAGGAAGTGATAGGTCAGCTGTTTCTTGTCCTTGTCCAGCTCGACCTTCACGGAACCGCCGTCCACCAGCGAGCCGAACAGCAACTCGTTGGCCAGCGGTTTCTTCAGGTTTTCCTGCATGACGCGCGCCATCGGACGAGCGCCCATCGCACGGTCGTAGCCCTTCACCGACAGCCAATCACGCGCTTCGTCGCTCACCTCCAGCGAGACGCCCTTCGCATCCAGCTGCGCCTGCAGTTCGACGATAAACTTGTCGACCACCTGCTGGATCACCTCGGTAGACAGATGGTTGAACCAGATGATGTTATCCAGACGGTTGCGGAACTCCGGCGTAAACACCTTCTTGATCTCTTCCATCGCGTCGGTGCTGTTGTCCTGCTGTACCAGGCCGATCGACTTGCGTTCGGTTTCCCGCACCCCGGCGTTGGTGGTCATCACCAGGATCACATTGCGGAAATCCGCCTTGCGGCCGTTGTTGTCGGTCAGCGTGCCGTTGTCCATCACCTGCAGCAGCAGGTTGAACACGTCCGGATGCGCCTTCTCGATCTCATCGAGCAGCACCACCGCATGCGGATGCTTGATCACCGCATCGGTCAGCAGCCCGCCCTGATCGTAACCGACGTAGCCCGGAGGCGCGCCGATCAGGCGGCTGACGGTATGCCGCTCCATGTACTCGGACATGTCGAAACGCAGCAGCTCGATATCCATCGCCTTGGCCAACTGTACGGTGACCTCGGTTTTCCCGACCCCGGTCGGCCCGGCGAACAGGAAGGAACCGACCGGCTTGCGCTCGTGGCCCAGACCGGCGCGGCTCATCTTGATCGCTTCGGTCAGCGCCTCGATCGCCTGATCCTGGCCGAATACCAGCATCTTCAAGCGATCGCCCAGATTTCTCAGCACGTCGCGATCGCTGGCCGACACGGTTTTCTCCGGGATGCGCGCAATGCGCGCCACCACGGATTCGATATCGGCCACGTTGACGGTTTTCTTGCGCTTGCTGGCCGGCATCAACCGGCTGCGGGCGCCCGCCTCGTCGATCACGTCGATCGCCTTGTCCGGCAGATGACGATCGTTGATGTATTTCACCGACAGCTCCACCGCGGCGCGGATCGCTTTGGCGGTATAACGCACGTCGTGGTGCGCTTCATACTTGGCTTTCAGGCCGTTGATGATCTGAACGGTCTCTTCCGCCGTCGGTTCGGTGATATCGATCTTCTGGAAGCGGCGCGCCAAAGCGCGATCCTTTTCGAAGATGTTGCTGAACTCCTGGTAGGTGGTCGAGCCGATCACCCGGATCTTGCCGCTCGACAGCAGCGGTTTGATCAGGTTGGCGGCATCCACTTGCCCACCGGAAGCCGCACCGGCGCCGATGATGGTGTGAATTTCATCGATGAACAGGATGCTGTTCTGATCCTGTTCCAGCTGCTTGAGCAGCGCCTTGAAGCGCTTCTCGAAGTCGCCGCGGTATTTGGTGCCGGCCAGCAGTGAACCGATATCCAGCGAATACAGCGTGCAGTCCGCCATCACTTCCGGCACGTCGCCCTGCACGATACGCCAGGCCAGGCCTTCGGCAATGGCGGTCTTGCCCACGCCGGATTCGCCGACCAGCAGCGGGTTGTTTTTACGACGGCGGCACAGCACCTGAATCGCGCGCTCCAGCTCACGATCGCGGCCGATCAACGGATCGATGCCGCCCACACGGGCCAACTGATTGAGGTTGGTGGTGAAGTTTTCCATACGGTCTTCCCCTCCGGACTGCTCTTCGTTCACCGGGTTTTCCGCATTCGGCGCTTGGCCCGGCTCGTCTTTACGCGTGCCATGTGAAATGAAGTTCACCACGTCGAGACGGCTGACGTCGTGCTTGCGCAGCAGATAGGCCGCCTGCGACTCCTGCTCGCTGAAGATGGCCACCAACACGTTGGCGCCGGACACTTCGCTGCGGCCGGAAGATTGCACATGGAAGACCGCGCGCTGCAACACGCGCTGGAAGCTGAGCGTCGGCTGAGTGTCGCGCTCTTCTTCGCCGGCGGGCAGCGTCGGTGTGGTTTGTTCGATGAAGGCTTCCAGCTCCTGGCGCAACGCGGCCAGATCCACCGTACATGCCTCGAGCGCTTCTCGCGCGGCAGGGTTGCTCAGCAACGCCAGCAACAGGTGCTCCACGGTCATAAACTCGTGTCTGTGCTCACGCGCCCTGGCGAAAGCCATGTTGAGACTGAGTTCCAGTTCTTGATTGAGCATAAGCACCTCCCCAATAGATTGCCTTATTCAGGCTTTTTCCAGCGTACAAAGCAACGGATGCTCGTTCTCCCTTGCGTACCGGTTCACATGGACGACTTTGGTTTCCGCCACCTCGGCGGTGAAAACACCACAGATCGCCTTGCCTTGATAGTGGACCGTGAGCATCAGTTGCGTTGCGCGTTCAATATCATAAGAAAAGAACTTTTGCAGAACGTCAATCACAAATTCCATCGGTGTGTAATCGTCGTTGTTAAGTATAACTTTATACATAGACGGCGGTTTTACCGCATCGATTTGTTTTTCTTCGGCCAAGTGTTCAAAATTTAGCCAGTCGTTGTTATTGCCCATCGCTGCTCATCTTCTCTGCTCTGCCCTCTGATATGGGGACAGGTTTCGGTTATTCAAAGTGGGGATAGTTACTATTTTATCATCTTCGCCATCGTCCCGCCGCACTGTAACGTGCGCAAAAAAACGGGCCAATTGTGACTGAATCGTGGCAATAGCGTTACCTGCTTCAAACTTTGGTGAACTGCTCCCCGCCGACAAAAGCCGATCCCTTGACGCCCCGATCATTTGCTCTAGAGTGTAAATTCGTGGCTGGTGGTCTTTTAACCACCCCTTGTCCACCCTGCTACCCGCCCACGGCGGGTGCGAATTCAGTTATTCATCTCACTTAAAATAGCGTTGCGAGGGATGTAAAAGCATGGAGACGGGTACTGTTAAATGGTTTAACAACGCCAAAGGCTTTGGCTTCATCTGCCCAGCCGGCGGTGGCGAAGATATTTTCGCGCATTATTCCACCATCAAGATGGATGGTTACAGAACGTTGAAGGCAGGTCAGCAGGTCAGCTTC
>NZ_JALBYS010000053.1:0-29836 GCF_022678525.1 Serratia sp. PGPR-27
GCTTTATATGATTCTGTAACTAAGTGTGTTTGCCGAATCAGTATTCAGCAATCGAATGATGTTGGAAAGAGGCGAGGGTGAAATTCTGAGCGCGGATCAACACTTGATAACATACTGGTTACATTTGTGTGATCGCAATAACGTTTGGCGTTTTGGGGGAATTGCCAAACAATCACGGGGCGACTAGCGCCCCGGATAACAGATTATGGTTATTTCTTCGCCAGGCGATCGTTGCGGTGATTGACCCAGGCGTTGATCAGCAAGGTGAACGTCAGGATGCCCGCCACCACGCCGAGCGACACGCCGATCGGGATGTGGAAGAAGTCGATAATCAGCATCTTGATGCCGATAAATACCAGGATCACCGACAGGCCGTATTTCAGCATCGAGAACCGTTCCGCCACGTTGGCCAGCAGGAAGTACATGGCGCGCAGGCCCATGATGGCGAACAGGTTGGAGGTCAGGACGATGAACGGATCGGTGGTCACGGCGAAGATCGCCGGAATGCTGTCCACCGCGAAAATCACGTCGCTCAGTTCCACCAGGATCAGCACCAGCACCAGCGGGGTGGCGAACAGAATGCCGTTGCGGCGCACGAAGAAACGCTCGCCTTCCAGGCTGTCGGTCATGCGCAAGCGGCTGCGCAGCCATTTCACCAGCGGTTTGTCGCCGATCGCCGAGTCATCTTCCTTCGCCAGCGCCATTTTAATACCGGTGAACAGCAGGAAAGCGCCGAACAGATACAGCAGCCACTGGAACTGGCTGACCAGCCAGCTGCCGGCGAAGATCATGATGGTACGCAGCACGATCGCGCCCAGCACGCCGTAGATCAGCACCCGCCGTTGCAGGTTGGCCGGCACGGCGAAGTAGCTGAACAGCATCAGCCAGACGAACACGTTATCCACCGCCAGCGCTTTTTCGATCAGGTAGCCGGTCAGGAAGGCCAGCGCCTGGGTATCGGCGACGGCGCGCCCGGCGGTTTCATTCAGGTAGTACCAGAAACCGAAATTGAACAGCAGAGAGAGGCTGACCCACACCAGCGACCAGCTGGCGGCCTGCTTCATAGTCATGGTGTGCGCGCCTTTACGGCCCTGCAACAGGAGGTCGATTGCGAGCATCACGACTATAACGGCGGCGAAGCTGCCCCATAACCACGGTGTGCCAACGGAATTCATCATCAGAGGTATCCTTCAAAAACAAAAACGGCCAACGTCGGAAGACGCCAGCCGCTCTGTGAACGCTGCAAGCAAACCTCGCCTTCCGGCAAGGTCTCACTTACAACGTTGATGAAGGTGGTTACACCTTTGACATCAGGTTGCCCGGTAACCGGATGCTTGCGCATCGTAATGACGATTGACCGGCAATGAAGTTACTCCCCTTTGCAGAGCAGAAAGTAATGCAAAATGTGTCGGCGGTCAACGTGAATCGCGTTAACCGGCCATCGCTTTTTGCGCGCCGAGGCTGACGACGAATCCCTGCAGCAGCAGGCGGCTGAATGGCGTGTCGCTAACCTGTTGTTGTTGCTGTTGGTAGCGGGCCTGCTGCTCAGGATGCAGCTCGCCGAGCCACTGCAGATACTGGCTCATCACCGCGCCGTTGAATTCCGGGTGGAACTGGGTGGTCAGGGCGTGATCGCCATAGCGCAGGATTTGGTGCGCGTCCTGCTGCGAACGCGCCAGCGTCTGCGCGCCGGCGGGCGGCGTCAGCACGCTCTGCGAGTGGATCAGGTTGGCCTTGAAGCGCGGCGGCAGCAGGGTGAGCCGCCGATCGTCGGCCGCGGCGGGCAGCATTTCGATCTCCAGCGTACCCACCTCCATGCCCTGCGGGTGGTAGCCCACTTCGCCGCCGAGCGCGTAGGCCAACAGCTGGTGGCCGTAGCAGACGCCGAACAGCGGCAGTTTGATCGCCATCGCCTGGCGCAGCCATTCGGCGGCTTCCTCGCTCCACGGCAGCCGTTCGGTCACCATCGCCGGCGAGCCGGTGATGACTACGCCGCAATAGGCGGCAGGCGGCAACGGCCGTTCGCCGGCGGGCAGGTGCACGATGTGCGCTCGTTCGGCGTCGATATTGCCTTGTTGCAGGAACATGCCATCAAAGTTGGCCAATTCTTGACGAATGGCCTGCGGCGCGTCGCCGGTTTGCATCACGAGCAACGGTTTCATTTCATTCTCCGTCGGCGGGGAAGACGACGCCGGTCTGGCGGCGGATATCGGTCAGCAGGCGGGCGACGATCAGCGAATTCTCCAGCCCTGGATGTTCCACCCGGTGATTTTCCACCAGCTCAGTGAAGGCCAGCGCTTCATACAGCATGGTGTTGATGTGCTGCGGCTGGCTCAGATCCTGGCGGTTGCCGCCGCGCGGCGTCAGCGCCACGCCCTGACACTCGGAAATCTTGTCGATAATCAGCGTGCCTTCCTCTCCCTGGATCTCGCTGGGGATCGCCGAGTCGCTGACCTTGGAATGGGAAAGCGTGACGTCGAAATCGCCGTAGTTCAGGCAGACGGTGCCGTGGGCGTCCACACCGGTTTCCAGCAGCGTGGCGCTGGCGAGCACCGACTGCGGCGCGCCGAACAGCGCCACCGCGCTGGCCAGGCAGTAGTAGCCGATATCCATGATCGAGCCGTTGGAGAACTGCGGGTTAAAGGTGTTGGGGTTCTCGCCGGCCAGGTAGCGCGGGTAGCGCGAAGAGTATTGGCAGTAGTTGATAAAGGCTTTGCGCAGCCGGCCGACTTTCGGCAATGCCTGCTGCAGCGCCAGAAAATTCGGCAGATAGGCGCTTTTGAACGCTTCGAACAGCACCACCTGATTTTCCCGCGCACAGGCCGCCAGCTGTTCCGCTTCGCGCTGGTTGGAGGCCAGCGGTTTTTCGCAGATCACGTGCTTTTTATGGCGCAGGAACAGCAGCGATTGCGGGCAGTGCAGGGAATTGGGGCTGGCGATATACACCGCGTCTATGGCGTCGGACTGGGCCATCGCCTCGAGCGAGTCGAAAAACTGCGTGACCTGATAGTTGGCGCCAAACGCCTGCGCCTGTTCCAGCGAGCGTGAATACACGGCGCTCAACTTGAGTTTGCCGCTTTCATGGGCGGCATCGATAAAACGTTCCGTAATCCAGTTGGTGCCGACGACGGCAAAGCGAATCATGGCGAGCTCCGGTCCAGGCTTAAAACCGCAGATTATCACGCCCTCATTCGCTATGCATATAGCTCGCCGAACAGCGAAAGGTGCGTCAGATACAGCCGGGTATCGAACTCCAACTGGTGGTAATCCGGCTCCATATGGCAACACAGGCTGTAGAACGCCTTGTTGTGATCTTTCTCTTTCAGGTGCGCCAGCTCATGCACCACGATCATGCGCAGGAACGGTTCGGGCGCGACCTTGAACACCGTCGCCACGCGAATTTCCGCCTTGGCTTTCAGCTTGCCGCCCTGCACGCGGGAGATGGCGGTGTGCAGGCCCAGCGCGTGCTTCATGACGTGGATCTTGCTGTCGTAGGCCACCTTGCTCAGCGGCTGGGCGTTGCGCAGATACTGGTTTTTCAGATCGACGGTAAACTGATACAGCGACTTGTCGGTGGTGCAGTCATGCACCTGCGGATAGCGCTGCAGCAGCACGTCTCCCAGCCGATTCTGATGGATCAGTTGCTGCACCTGGCTTTGCAGATGCGTTGGGTAGCCTTGCAGGTAGGCGAGTTCGATGTCATGCATGAGTGATATTGCGTCCCAGTATTTCTTTGATTGGCCGCAGCCGCACACGTTGCGCATCGGCCTGTCTGGCTTCCCAGCGATCGTGTGCCGCCTGCAGGTTTAGCCAAAAGTCGGCGGTCGTTTCGAACAGGTCGGCAAACAGGTTGGCCTCGGCAACGCTCATGCGTCGATGCCCGTTGCACAGGCGGTTAACAGTGGCACGGGTGACGCCCAGTACCTTCGCCAGTTCTTCCTGGCCGATGCCCAACGGCGTTAAATACTCTTCCTGCAGCACTTCCCCCACCGTGGTGGGTTCGCGAGTCGTGGTTTCCAACATAGGTTCCCCCTCGTTCAGGTATCTTGGTGAGGATCGAGGTAAATTTTTTCAGCGGCATCATGCCGCCACTGGAACATCAGCCGCCAGTGCATATTGACGCGCAGACTTGACCATCCCTGAAATGGCCCGGATAGCCGCTTGTAATAGTTACCCGTGGGGTGATGCAAATCACGCTCTTGCTGCGCGGCGGCCAATATATCGAGCTTTCTGGCCAACTGCCGCTCGAGCACGCCGGGGATCAGACGGCTGCGTTTGCCTTCCAGATAGAACTGCTCCAGATAGCGATCGCGGAAAGATTTAATCATGCTTTCCCCCTTCCATAGGGACTGGCAGTGTAACATTTAAAGTTACACCTCGTCAGGTTAAAAAAACGTCGACATGGGTGCTCGGGAGGGAAAGGTTAATGTTGTTAAAGGAGAAAAGGGACGCGGGTTTTCAGATACGCGGCGCAATACGCAATTTATCCGAAAAAACATTTTACTGACGGGCGTTTTTAGGGGATAAACAGCCCAAATTTTATCAGTCAGGAGGGGCAATGAGCCAACTCGATCTGGGAACACAGCAACTTGAGCTGGAGCGTTATCCCCAACAGGAAGAATCCACCCAACTGCAGGCGTGGGAAGCGGCGGACGAATATCTGCTGCAACAGCTTGAAAACGTAGATATCGGCGGCCGCCCGGTGCTGATTTTCAACGATAACTTCGGCACCCTGGCCTGTGCGTTGCACGCGCATCGCCCTTACAGCGTCAGCGATTCGTACATGAGCCAGCTGGCGACGCGCCACAACCTCAAACTCAACGGTCTGGATCCTGAGCAGGTCACGCTGCTGGACAGCCTGGCCGAGCTGCCGGCGGCGCCGGCGGTGGTGCTGATTCGCGTGCCGAAAGCGCTGGCGCTGCTGGAACAGCAGCTGCGCGCGCTGCGCCACGTCGTGACCGAAGACACGCTGATCGTCGCCGGCGCCAAAGCGCGCGACGTGCATACCTCGACGATGCAGCTGTTTGAAAAGGTGCTGGGCCCGACGCGCACCAGCCTGGCGTGGAAGAAGGCGCGCCTGATTTTCTGCCAGGCGGCGGACATCGTCCCGCCGGCGGCGGCGGAAACCACCAACTGGACGCTGGACGGCACCGATTGGCTTATCCATAACCACGCCAACGTCTTCTCGCGCGGCAGCCTGGATATCGGCGCGCGCCTGTTTATGGAGCATCTGCCGCGCGGCCTGAACGGCCATATCGTCGATCTGGGCTGCGGCAACGGCGTGATTGGCCTGACGGCGCTGGCGCAAAACCCGGAAGCGCAGGTGACCTTCGTCGATGAATCTTACATGGCGGTGGCCTCCAGCGAGCTGAACGTGGAGCACAACCTGCCGCAAGAGCTGGATCGCTGTCAGTTTGAGGTGAACAACGCGCTGGCGGGCATCGAGCGCGAAAGCGTGCAGGCGGTGCTGTGCAACCCGCCTTTCCACCAGCAACACGCCATCACCGATCACACCGCCTGGCAGATGTTCTGCGACGCCAAGCGCTGCCTGCAGGTGGGCGGTGAACTGCGCATCGTCGGCAACCGTCACCTCGATTATCACCAGAAGCTCAAGCGCCTGTTCGGCAACTGCACGCTGGTGGCCTCGAACAAGAAGTTCGTGATCTTGAGAGCGGTGAAATCCGGCGCGCGTCGCTGAGCGTGAATAACAAGGGGCGCCGGGCGCCCCTCAGGCTGTAGACAAAGGGGGAAAAAGCGTGGTTTTTCCCCCTTTGTGGATATCAGCCGAAAATCAATAAATTGATTTTCCTTGTTCTCTATTCGCTGCTCTCTGCCAACCCGGCATGGGGATGAGGTTTGTCATCAATATCAGGGGCGCCGGGCGCCCCTTTTTTACAGCGCCATCGCCAACCGCGTACCCTGATCGATCGCGCGGCGGGCGTCCAGCTCGGCGGCCACGTCGGCGCCGCCGATCAGGTGCACGGTTTTCCCCATCGCCAACAGTGGTTGCTGCAGTTCGCGGCGCGGTTCCTGCCCGGCGCAAATGACCACCGTGTCCACCGGTAGGCAGCTGTCTTGCTCGGCGCGGGTGATGTGCAGCCCTTCGTCGTCGATCAGCCGATAGCTGACGCTGTTGAGCATCTTCACGCCGCGCATCGCCAGGCTGGCGCGGTGGATCCAACCGGTGGTTTTGCCCAGGCCTTCGCCCACTTTGCTGGTTTTGCGCTGCAACAGGTAGATTTGCCGGGCGGCGCGCGGCGCCTGCGGGCCTTGCGCCGCCAGCCCGCCGCGCTGTTCAAGGCGGCCATCGATGCCCCATTCGCGGTTGAATTCCGCCTGATCCAGGCTGCTGGACACGCCGTGCTGGCTGAGGTACTCGGCGGTATCGAAGCCGATGCCGCCGGCGCCGACGATCGCCACCCGCTGGCCGACCGGTTTTTTATCGCGCAGCACGTCCAGATAGCTCAGCACCTTGGCGTGCCCGATGCCGGGGATGTCCGGGGTGCGCGGCACGATGCCGCAGGCGAGGATCACCTCATCGAATTCGCTTAAATCCGCCGCTTCGACCTTGACGCCCAGCCTGACCGTCACTTCACGCAGCGCCAGCTGGCGGCGGAAGTAACGCAGCGTTTCATGGAATTCTTCCTTGCCGGGGATCTGCTTGGCGATGTTGAACTGGCCGCCGATCTGCTCGGCGGCGTCGAACAGCGTCACCTGATGACCACGGCTGGCGGCGGTGGTGGCGAAGGCCAGCCCGGCAGGGCCGGCGCCGACCACCGCCAGTTTTTTCGGTTTTTCCGCCATCGTCAGCGGCATTTCGGTTTCGCGGCAGGCGCGCGGGTTGACCAGACAGGAAGTCAGCTTGCCTTCAAAGATCTGGTCGAGACAGGCCTGGTTGCAACCGATGCAGGTATTGATCTCGTCGGCGCGCCCTTCGGCGGCTTTTTGCACAAAGGCGGCGTCGGCGAGGAACGGGCGTGCCATCGACACCATGTCGGCGCAGCCGTCCGCCAGCACCTGCTCGGCCACCGCCGGATCGTTGATGCGGTTGGTGGTGATCAGCGGGATGCTGACCTTGCCCATCAGCTTGCGGGTCACCCAGCTGAATCCGGCGCGCGGCACCATGGTGGCGATGGTCGGAATACGCGCTTCGTGCCAGCCGATGCCGGTATTGATAATGGTGGCGCCCGCCTGTTCGATCGCCAGCGCCAGCTGCTCGATCTCCTGCCAGCTGGAGCCGTCTTCCACCAGATCGAGCATCGACAGCCGGTAGATCAGAATGAATTCCGGGCCCACGGCCTGGCGTACCGCCCTGACGGTTTCGACGGCGAAGCGCATGCGATTGGTGAAGCTGCCGCCCCATTGGTCGTCGCGCTGATTGGTGCGCGTCGTCAAGAATTGGTTGATCAGATAGCCTTCGGAACCCATCACCTCAACGCCGTCGTAGCCGGCCTGCTGCGCCAGCGCCGCACAGCGGGCGAAATCGGCGATGGTTTGCTCAATCTCCGCTTCGCTGAGCGCGCTCGGCGTAAACGGGTTGATCGGCGCCTGCAGCGCGGAAGGGGCCACCAGTTTGGGTTGATAGCTGTAGCGGCCGGTGTGCAGGATCTGCAGCGCAATTTTGCCGCCCGCCTGATGGACGGCCTCGGTCACCGGGCGGTGGTGAGGCAATTGCGCCTCGCTGTTGAGGAGCGAACCGCCGCGAAACACCACGCCCTGTTCGTTCGGGGCAATGCCGCCGGTGACGATCAGCGCCACGCCGGCGGCGGCGCGCTCGGCATAGAACGCGGCCAGGCGCTGCGGGCCGTCGGGCAGCTCTTCCAGGCCGGTATGCATCGATCCCATCAGCACCCGGTTTTTCAGGGTGGTGAAGCCGAGATCCAGCGGCGCCAGCAGGTGAGGGTAATTGCTCATTGCACTCTCCATCGGGTGAAATCGGGGCCCGTTGTTATAATTATGTGAACACAAGTGGTCGGATGAGATAAATCTAGCCGTTGTCGCGCCGCTTGGGAATCTGCGTTGCGCCGAATGTGATAGATGTCATGAATCTCAGACTCTGTTTGCATAACGAACAAAAGATCGGTTAGCCTTTACGCGTTGCAAATTCCTTCTCTCTGCGGAGCCATAACCGAAAATGAACAACCACGCCTGTTGATATCTTGTCCCACGCCGTGCGCTCTCGCGCCCTGTGGGGATGTTTTGATCTCATTCAGGAGTGCTTATGGCTCATTTAGCGCAGTCCCCTTATTTCGTTTTACATCAACTGACCTGCCAATTTGCTGACGGCGAAACGCTGTTCGGCCCGCTGGATCTCGCTTTCGACCGGCAGCGCTGCGGCCTGGTGGGGCGCAACGGCGTCGGCAAAACCCAGCTGCTGCGCCTGATCGCCGGGCTGGATCAACCGGGCAACGGGCACGTCGAATCTCATGCCGCATTGGCTTACGTTGCGCAGCAGCCGGAGATCGCGCCGCACACTACGCTGGCGCAGTTGCTGGGCTACGGCGAGGTGTTCGCCGCGCTGGCGCGTCTCGAGCAGGGGCGGCCGTTGGCGGACGATATCGATCGTCTGGAAGGGCGCTGGGATCTCAACGATCGTCTGCAAAACGCCTTTGCCGCCGCCGGGTTGCCGGCCTTCGATCCGTTGCGATCCGCCAGTTCGCTGAGCGGCGGCGAGCGGATGCGCGCGTCGCTGTGCGGCGCCTTGCTCGGCGAAGCGGATTTTCTGCTGCTGGACGAACCGACCAACCACCTCGACAGCGCCGGCCGCGCCTGGCTGTATCAGCAGTTGGATCAGTGGCGGGGCGGACTGTTGATCGCCAGCCATGACCGGCAACTGCTGGGGCGCATGGAGCGCATCGTCGAACTGACGCCCGGCGCGCTGCGCAGCTACGGCGGCAACTATGAGGACTACCGGCGCCAGCGCGATACGGAGCAGCAGGCGGCGCGCGCCGATCTGGAGCATGCGCGCGAGGAGCGCCGCCGCACCCGCGCTCGCCAACAGAAAGAGCACGACATGAGCCAGCGGCGCTCGGCGCAAACGCTGCGCGTCGTCGATACGCTGAATATCGCCTCTTTCGAACGGGTGGCCTACAAGTCGGCGGCGAAGGAGAGCCTCGGCACGCTGCGCAAACAACATCAGGATCGGCGCGACAGCCTCGATGCGGCGGTGCGTGAAGCCTATCAGCGGGTGGAGGAGGAACCGCCGGTGTTGCTGGCGCTGCCGGGCAGTGAAGTGAACGCGAACAAGCAGGTGCTGGTGCTCGAGCGGCTGCAGTTGCCGTTCGTCAGCGCGCCGCCGCTGGATTTGCGGATCGACGGCCCGATGCGCGTGGCGTTGACCGGCCCCAACGGCTGCGGAAAATCCACCTTGCTGAAGACCCTTCTCGGGCAGCTGACGGCGCTTTCCGGCCATTGTCATTGCCCGCTGTCGACGGCCTACCTCGATCAAACCCTGTCGCAGCTCGATCCGGGCCTGTCGGTGATGGAACATCTGGGGCTACAGGATTCGCCGCTGGCGGAAGGGGCGTTGCGCACCCGGCTGGCGCAGCTGCAGCTTGGCGCGGATCGCATCGCGTTGCCGCTGGGCTCGCTGAGCGGCGGTGAACGCTTGAAGGCGGCGCTGGCCTGTGCGCTCTGGCGGCGACAACCGGCGCAGCTGCTGTTGCTCGACGAGCCGACCAACCACCTGGATCTGGCGTCGTCGCTGGCGATCGAAACCGCGCTGGCGGATTTCCCCGGCGCGATGCTGGTGGTGTCGCACGACGAAGACTTCCTGCAGGCGCTGAGGCCGACGCACCGCCTGAACAGGCAAGCGGACGGCTGGCGGCTTCAGGCCTGGTGAGGCAGGCGGGCGGCGATCTGACCTAGTGCGGGGCGTTGATGCACGCCAGCAGCTGGGTGAAGGCGGCGGCCATTTGCTCTTCCGGCACGCAGGCAAAGCCCATCAGCAGGCCGCGCCGGCGGTTGGGCTGCATATAGTAGCGCGACAGCGGCCGCACCAGCACCCCGCGCGCGCCGGCGGCGGCGGCGATCGCCACGTCGTCGGCCTCGTCCGGCAGGTTGAGGATCAGGTGCAAGCCGGCGTTGCTGTTGAATTCGCTGAGCGCCTGCTTGCCGAGATGTTGTTCGATCAACCCGGTCAGGAAGGCGCGCCGCCGGGCATACAGCAACCGCATGCGGCGGATATGCGCCGTGTAGTGCCCCGCCTGAATAAACTCCGCCAGCGCGCTTTGGATCAGCAGGTGCCCGCCGCGGTACAGCTCGGCATGGGCGGTTTTCAGCGCCTGCACCAGCGGCGGCGGCAACACCACATAGCCGAGGCGCAGCGCCGGGTAGAGCGTTTTGCTGAAGGTGCCGATATAGATCACCGGCGCGTCGGCTTCCAGCCCTTGCAACGCCGGGATCGGCTGGCCGGAAAAACGGAATTCGCTGTCGTAGTCGTCCTCGACGATCCAAGCGCCGGCGTTGCGCGCCAGCGCCAGCAGCCGTTGGCGGCGCGCCAGACTCATCACCGAGCCGAGCGGATACTGGTGCGACGGGGTGACGAAAATCAGGCGGGGCGGCGTCGTGGGCTGCTCCGGCGGCACCAGCCCGGCCTCGTCCACCGCCAGCGGGCAGACGTTCAGCGCATTGATGCGCAGGATATTGCGGATCCCCCAATAGCCCGGCTCTTCGATCCAGGCGTCATCCCCCGGATTGCACAACATGCGCGTCACCAGATCGATCGCCTGATGGATGCCTTCAGTGATCAGGATCTGTTCCGGCGAGCAGCGTACCGAGCGCGCCACCCGCAAATACTCCACCAACGCATGCTGTAGTTCCGGGCTGCCGCCCTGATTGCTGTAGGTCAGCCGCTGCGGCGCCGGGCGGCGGCTGAGGCGCGCCTGGATCTTGCTGAACAGCTGATGAGGAAAGGCGTTGACGTCGGGCACGCCGGGAATGAATGCCCCCCACTGTTTGGGGCTGGCGCTGGCGTGGTGCAGCAGCGTGGCGCCGCGCTCCGACAGGTCGACGCGCCGCGGTTGCCCGCTGCCGTCCGCCGGGGCGCCGCCGGTGGACAGGCAGCTGTCCGGCACCGTGTCGGCGACGAAGGTGCCGCTGCCGGCGCGCGCCGACACGTAGCCTTCTGCCAATAGTTGTTCATAAACGGTTAACACGGTGTTGCGTGACAGGCTGAGCTCCTGCGCCAGGTCGCGCGAGGCGGGCAGGCGGCTGGAGGGCGGCAGGCTGCCGTCGAGAATGCTGGTGCGGATCGCGTTGTAAAGCCGCTTGTGCAGCTTGTCATCGGGCTGTTCGCCGAGGCGCTGCAGCAACAGATCACCACTCAATGAGCGCAATTGGATCCCTCAATTATTCGTAACTGGCACTCGATTATAGGGCCACATCCTGTGTAAATAAACGGCATTGTTTCACGAATGTGAACGAAACGTGTAACTGGCACCGACCGGAGAGAACAGCATGAAAAACGCAGAATTGAACCAACGCCGTCAGGACGCCACCCCGCGCGGAGTGGGCGTGATGTGTGGTTTTTACGCCGAGCGCGCAGAGAACGCCACGCTGTGGGATGTGGAAGGCAAAGAAGTGATTGACTTCGCCTCGGGGATTGCCGTGCTGAACACCGGCCACCGTCACCCGAAGGTGATCGCCGCGATTGAAAAGCAACTGCAGGCCTTCACCCACACCGCCTATCAGATCGTTCCTTACGAAAGCTATGTTTCTCTGGCGGAGCGCATCAACCAGCGCGCGCCGATCGCCGGTCCGTGTAAAACCGCCTTCTTCACCACCGGCGCGGAAGCGGTGGAAAACGCGGTGAAGATCGCCCGCGCATACACCGGCCGCCCGGGGTTGATCACCTTCGGCGGCGGTTTCCACGGCCGCACCTACATGACCATGGCGCTGACCGGCAAAGTGGCGCCTTACAAACTGGGCTTTGGCCCATTCCCCGGCTCGGTGTTCCACGGCCAGTACCCGAACGCGCTGTACGGCGTGACCACCGAAGACGCGATGAACAGCCTGGACCGCCTGTTTAAAGCGGATATCGATCCCAAGCAGGTGGCGGCGATCGTGCTGGAGCCGGTGCAGGGCGAGGGCGGCTTCAACGTGGCGCCGGCCGATTTCATGCAGGCGCTGCGCGCGCTGTGCGACCAGCACGGCATTCTGCTGATCGCTGACGAAGTGCAGACCGGCTTCGCCCGTACCGGCAAGCTGTTCGCCATGGAGCACTACAGCGTTAAGCCCGATTTGATCACTATGGCGAAAAGCCTGGCGGGCGGCATGCCGCTGTCGGCGGTGGCGGGCCGCGCCGAGGTGATGGATGCGCCGGCGCCGGGCGGGCTGGGCGGCACCTATGCCGGTAACCCGCTGGCGGTGGCCGCCGCGCACGCGGTGCTGGACGTGATCGAAGAAGAGCAGCTGTGCCAGCGCGCTCAGCGCTTGGGTCAACACCTGGTGGAAGTGCTCCAGCAGGCGCGTAAAACCAGCCCGGCGATCGCCGATGTGCGCGCGCAGGGGTCGATGGTGGCGGTGGAGTTCAACGATCCGGCTACCGGCAAGCCTTCGGCGGAGATCACCCGTCAGGTGCAGCAGAAGGCGATGGAGGAAGGGCTGCTGCTGCTGAGCTGCGGCGTGAACGGCAACGTGATCCGCTTCCTCTACCCGCTGACTATCCCGGACGATCAGTTCACCAAGGCGATGGGCATCCTGTCCCGCGCGCTGGCCCACTAAGGAGCGAACGGCATGAAATTGAACAATCCCGAGCTGTTGCGCAGCCAGTGTCTGATCAACGGCGAATGGTGCGACGCCCTGAGCGGCAAGCGCGAAGCGGTGATCAACCCGGCCACCGGTGCCGAACTGGCCAGCATTCCGCTGGTCAGCGAAGAGGAAACCCAGCAGGCGATCGCGGCGGCGCAGCGGGCGCAAAACGACTGGAAACAGCTGACCGCCAAGCAGCGTTCCGCGCTGCTGTTGGCCTGGGCTGATAAGGTGCTGGCCGCGCAGGAAGATCTGGCGCAGCTGATGACCGCCGAGCAGGGCAAATCGCTGGCGGAAGCGCGCGGCGAAGTGACCTACGCCGCGTCGTTCATCACCTGGTTCGCCGAAGAGGCCAAGCGGGTGGACGGCGCGGTATTGCAGGCGCCTCAGGCTTCGCAGCGCCTGGTGGTGGTGAAGCAGCCGATCGGCGTGTGCGCGGCCATCACCCCGTGGAACTTCCCGGCGGCGATGATCACCCGCAAGGTGGCGCCGGCGCTGGCGGCCGGTTGCGCCATCATCGTCAAACCGGCCGAGCAAACGCCGCTGACCGCGCTGGCGTTGGCCAAGCTGGCGCAGGACGCCGGCATTCCCGCCGGCGTGTTGCAGGTGGTGACTGGGGAAGCGGCGCAGGTGGGCAAGGTGTTGTGCGACAGCCCGGTGGTGCGCAAGCTGAGCTTTACCGGCTCGACCGAGGTCGGCCGCATCCTGATGGCGCAGTGCGCGCCGAGCATCAAGAAACTGTCGCTGGAACTGGGCGGTAATGCGCCGGTTATCGTGTTCGACGACGCCAATCTGGACGCGGCGGTGGCGGGCATCATGGCCTCCAAGTTCCGCAACAGCGGCCAGACCTGCGTGTGCGCCAACCGCATCTACGTGCAGGACGGCATCTACGAGCGGCTGGCGGAGAAGCTGGTGGCGGCGGTCGAGCAGTTGAAAGTCGGCGACGGCAGCCAGGAAGGCACCACTCAGGGGCCGCTGATCGACAGCGATGCGGTGGCGAAGGTGCAGAGCCACATCGACGACGCGCTGATCAAAGGGGCGCAGATCGCCACCGGCGGTCAGCCGCACGCGCTGGGCGGCACCTTCTTCCAGCCGACGGTGGTGACCGGCGTGACGCAGAAGATGCGCTTCGCCAAAGAAGAGACCTTCGGGCCGGTGGCGCCGCTGTTCCGTTTCCATGACGAGGCGGAAGCCATCGCCATGGCCAACGACACCGAATTCGGTCTGGCCGCCTATCTGTTCACGCAGAACGCTGCGCGCCAGTGGCGAGTGCCGGAAGCGCTGGAGTACGGCATGGTCGGCATCAACACCGGGCTGATTTCCAACGAAGTGGCGCCGTTCGGCGGCGTGAAACAGTCAGGGCTCGGGCGTGAAGGATCGCGCTACGGGATAGAAGAATATCTGGAGCTGAAATACCTGTGTATCGATGTGAGCCGTTGAGCGTCAGGACGTTAACCCATCCCGGCGGCCAGCGTCGCCGGGCGATAAAGGATGATGCATGTCTGATAATATCTCTGTTTCTCCGGCGCTTGCCGCCGGGGTGCGAGCACCTGCACCCGCCAAATCGTTAAGTTTCCTCGAAGGGGTGGCGATGATCGTCGGCACCAACATCGGCGCCGGCGTGCTCTCCATCGCCTATGCCTCCAGCAAGGCGGGTTTCCTGCCGCTGCTGTTCTGGCTGGTGCTGGTGGGGAGCCTGACCACCATCACCATGCTGTACGTTGCCGAATCCACGCTGCGCACCCGCGCGCATCTGCAGCTGAGCGGGCTGGCGAAGCGCTACGTCGGCGGCCTGGGCGCCTGGTTGATGTTCGCTTCGGTGTGCGTCAACAGCGTCGGGGCGCTTACCGCCTACATGACCGGCAGCGGCAAGCTGCTGCAATCGCTGTTCGGCATCTCGCCGGCGCTGGGCAGCCTGCTGTTCTTCGTACCCGCCGCCGGCGTGCTCTATCTCGGTTTGAAAGCGATCGGCCGCGGCGAGAAGTTCATCAGCATCGGCATGGTGGTGATGCTGACCGCGCTGGTGGCGGCGACGCTGCTGAAAGACACCACTCAGATGCGCAACCTGCTGGACGGCGACTGGCGCTATATGGTGCCGGTGTTCAACGTGGTGGTGTTCTGCTTCTCGGCGCAGTACATCGTGCCGGAGATGGCGCGCGGCTTTGCCGATAAGCCGGAGCAGCTGCCGAAGGCGATCATCGTCGGCATGGTCGTGACCTTCATTTTGCTGGCGGCGGTGCCGATGTCGGTGATCGCGCTCAGCGGGCTGGATGACATCTCCGATGTGGCCACCATTTCCTGGGGCCAGGCGCTGGGGCAGTGGGCGTTCTTCTCCGCCAACATCTTCGCGCTGTGCGCGATGCTGACCTCGTACTGGGGGTTGGGCGGCAGCTTCCTGACCAATATCTTCGACAAGTTCCGGCTGGGCAACGACGAGCTGCCGCTGCGCCGCTTCGGCGTGCTGCTGCTGGTGGTGGTGCCGCCGTTCGCGCTGGCCTACAGCGGGCTGGTGTCGTTCGTCAACGCGCTCTACTTCGCCGGGGTGTTCAGCGGGGTGATCCTGTCGATCATGCCGATGCTGATCCTGCGCGGCGCGCGCAAACACGGCGACCAAACCCCACGCTGGCAGTGCAACTGGATCACGCATCCGCTGCTGCAGATCAGCATTGTGTTGCTGTACCTGGCCAGCGCGGTGTACGCCATCGCTTCATTGTTAGGCTATCTGCCCTCTGGATGGTGATTTGCCTTCCCTCAAGCAGTGATGTTGTTTCTCGGCATTGAGAACGGCGGCGTCGTGGCCGCCGATTTTTTTCCTCAGGCGCGCCGTTTTTCCGACAACGCCAGCCAGGCCTGCACCGACGGGCGCTGCCACTGCTTGTGCGCATAGTGGCGCACGCGCTCCGGCACCGGATCGCCGTGCATTACCAGCCGGTTGAGCATCAGCGCCAGATCGGTGTCGGCGATGCACCACTCCCTGAACAGATTGTCCTGCCCGTGGCTCAACAGCTTTTCCACGGCGGCGATCAGCTTGCGCGCGGCTTCCTGCGCGGCTTCGGACAGCGGCGGGAACTTGCCGTTGTTGAACACCACTTCGGTCGAGCGCTCGGCGCGGATCGGCAGCAGATCGCTGCGCAACCAGGCCTGGATCTCGCGCGCCTTGGCGCGCAGCTTCACGTCGCGCGGGTACACGGCGTGGGCCGGGTGGATGTCTTCCAGGTATTCGGCGATCGCCGAAGACTCCGAGAGCTGGAACTCGCCGATCGCCAACGTCGGCACCCGGCGGGTGAGCGATAGCGCCGCGTAGGCTGCCTCTTTGTTCTCTTCTTTCGCCAGATCCACCGGCTTCACGGTGAACGGAATGCCTTTTTCCGTCAGCACGACAAAGGCGGACATGGCGTACGGGCTGAAAAATTCACTGTCGGTATAAAGCTCGGTGATCGGTTGAGACATCGGCGGTTCCTCGGGGTTAAGGGGGGAACATTCATCATTGTCGAGGGGAGGCTAAAAATCAATCTGTTAGCCTAAAAGTTCTTGGGCGGCGCGGTTTACGGCGCCGTGAGCTCCTTCAGGATGATGTGATATATTTGTTGCCAACACGTGAATTGAGCCGTATTGGGTAACATGAAGACGCAGTGGATAGAACGAGTGAAAGTGGGATGCGCGCGCCTGTGGCCGCACCCGCTGGCGGTGGGCAAACGAGAGATGCTGATTTCCAGCGTTGGCGCCGGTTTGGGGCTGATGCTCGCCGGCTGGATCAGCCACTTTATTTTGGGCGAGGTGAACCTGTGGTTTATCGCGCCGATGGGCGCTTCGGCGGTGCTGCTGTTCGGCGTGCCGAACAGCCCGCTGGCGCAGCCTTGGTCGATCGTCGGCGGCAATGCGCTGGCGGCGACGGTGGGCGTGAGCGCCGGTCTGCTGATCCCCGATCCGGGCCTGGCCTGCGGCGTTGCGGCGGCGGTGGCCATCGGCCTGATGTTCAAGCTGCGCTGCCTGCACCCACCCGGCGGCGCGGTGGCGCTGACCGCCATCCTCGGCGGCCCCGGCATTCATCAGATGGGCTACCACTTCGTGTTGTACCCGGTGTTGCTGAATTCGGTGCTGCTGGCGGCGCTGGCCATTCTGTTCAATAACCTGGCCGGGCGGCGCTACCCGCACGCGCTGGCGCCGGCGGAGGCCAAGCCGGCCAATCTGCCGATCGATGCCGTTTCCATCACCCGCGCCGATCTGCACGAGGCGTTGATGGAGGGGGATCTGTTCGATATCGATGAGGACGATCTGCAGGAGATCCTGCTGCGCGCCGAGCAGCTGGCGCATCAGCGGCAAAGCAAGGCCACCTGATCAGCCCGGCGTTTTATCGGATGGCGGAAGGCGCGTAACCAAAACGCTTTTGAAAGCGTTCGCTAAAACGCGATCTGGATTTGTAACCGCAGGCCTCTGCAATGCGGGTCATATCCCATCGGGTGGTTTGAAGCAACATCATGGCGTGATGCATGCGGACGTCTATCAGCAAATCTTCGAAGCGTGTCTGTTCGGCGGCAAGGCGCCGCCGCAACGTTGCCGGGCTCATCGCTAACGTTTTTCCTGCTGTTTCTGCCGTCCAGTTTTGTTCCGGAGCCTCAAGAATCAAGGTGCGCAGGCGCTGTGATGGGCTATCCAACGGCAAATGCGTAAAAACATGCCCCCGTTCGGCCAGCGCGGTCAAAAAGTCCAGAAGGCGGTATTGCAGGCGAATATCGCTGATTTCCTGTTTTTCCACGCTTTCAATCACGTGATAAAACGTTGCCGACAGGTCTTCGTCCAGAGGCAGCGTTTTCCACGCGTCATTTTTAGGGGGGATAGGGGGGGAAGCCTGCCGGGTTCGGTGAAAGACATCCAGCAGTTCTGCCGACAGCGTCAGGAATATCGAGCGAAAAGGCCGATCGATGTCGCCCGGCGTTTTGACTAAATCTGCGCGGGTATTGGGGGGGACCAGGAGCAGTTCGTCGGGGGTCTCCAGAGACAAATGTTGTGAAGCCGATGTGATACCAAGTTGGCCCGTCGCGATCAGCAAGACCGTCGCTTCATGGAAGACGAACTGCGGCGTGTGCAGCTGGCGTTTCAATGTCGGCTGGCACACTCCGCACAAGCGGTGCCTCGATACCGGCGCTCCCGACGGAGAGTGCCAATGCAAAAGCTTCGCATCCGGCTTGCGTCTGGTTCGCACTGATCCGAAGGAACCGGTCCGGCTCATATTCGACTCCTTCATGCGATTATTTCGCCGTTGATGCTACGTTAGGGTTCAGGCTGTAAAGGCCTGTCAGGCTCGCTTGGGCTAACACTGGCGCTTCCGCCAGGGCGGCATTCACATTAGCCCCTGTCAAAGGCCCTTGTACATCCAAACCGGGGGTAGCAAGCGCATAAACCGTGAAAATATAATGATGAACTAACGTATCGTTCCACGGTGGGCATGGGCCATCGTAACCGTAGTATTCCCCCTTCATCTGCTCGTCGGCGGCAAACCAACCGGTATAGTCATTGGTGCCGTGGCGATAGGCCGAAGGGGCGTTTGGCCCGGCTTTGCCACGCGGCGTTACGCCGTCCGATTGAGAGCCCGCCGCAATTTCCACGGTACTGGCCGGAATATCCAGCAGCAGCCAGTGAAAGAAATCAACGCGCGGCAACGAGGCGGGCACAACCCGACGCTCTTGATTCACATCATCACCACGGCTTGGCACGTCGGGATCATGGCAGACGATCACGAAAGACTGCGTGCCTGCAGGCACTTCACTCCAGGCCAGATGGGGGTTGCGATTTCCCGATAAAGCAACATGGTTGGCGGCATCGGGAATAGCGAAGGCGAACTCACCGGGAATGAATTCCCCTTCTTTAAAGCTTTGGCTGGTCAGTTTCATAAATGCCGATCTCCTGTTCTATTGAGCGGTCTCTGCGGGTATGCGAGGTCCTCATTATAAGTTTTTCAAAATGAGTTAAGGCGACAAATCCAATCAAAATAGAACCAATTACGCTCATTGTGATTGTATTTGATTGATTTGTGTCGATGAACGGCCGTATTTGGCTGCTGTTTCGGTGCTAGCGCGATGGCGAACACTCTGGATGAGGGGGTAAGGTCAATATTGGCGAGGGCGAACTGGAGAAGAGGCTGCTGCGCGCCGAGCAGCTGGCGCATCAGCGGCAAAGCAAGATTGCCTGATCAGCCCAGCGTTTTGCGGTAAAACACCACCCGTTCCGTTTCGGCAAAGCCCAGCGCCGCATGCAGGCGCTGGGAGTCCAGATTGGCGATGTCGGTATCCGACGCCAGCTCGCTGCACCCCTGTTGCTTCGCCCACTCCTGCACCTGCGCGATCAAACGCGCCGCCCAGCCCTGGCGGCGGGCGCGTTCGACGGTGTAAATCCCTTCCAAAAACGCCACCGGCGACGATTCGCAGCCGTTGACGTAATCGTGGCGCAGCGCGGCCTCGGCAAAGCCAACGAAAGCGCCGTCCAGCCCCCGCGCCATAAACGCGGTGTGGTGCGGCGAAGCCAATATTTCGCGCATCTCCGCGCGGTGCTCTTCCAACGGACAAGTGGGCCACAGCGCTGAGCGCAGCGCCAGCCAGGCGTCGAGGTTGTCGTGGTCGCAGTTGACGATCATGCGGGATCCTTATCCGGCAACTGAAGGGAGTGGGGCGATAATATCACGTTGCGCCGTCAGCGAGCGGCCGGATGCGTCGGCGCATGTGAGTAGCCTGCCCTGGATCGTTCGTCACAGATTGTGATCCCATCATCAACGTCATCGAAAGACGGGGATCGTACCTGAAGCCGTCCGTCGCTCGCCGGCCTCTTTAAGTCTCCGCCCCAGTTCGGCGATGCGACGTTCGCCGGCTTCCAGCGCGGATGCTGAGGTATGTACCGAATAGGAACCGAGGTGCAGCGGATACGGGTGAGGCACGGCTGAGCCGAGAACGAATACGGCATCTTCATTGCCGGATGCTTCAAGCGCTATGGGCATTTCCCCCGGTTCGAATACCACCAGCTCGCCCGCGTTGACAGGCGCGTCTGCGCTGAGACGGCCTTTGGCCAGTGCGAGCCAGCCGACAGAATGATTCGCTGGCGGCCGATAAGTCCAGCGTTCGCCCGGTTTGAGGGTGACGAGCAAGTAATTGATGCCTTCCTGCGCGGGCACCGGGCTTTGCACGCCTTCATGGTTGCCAATGATGACATGCGCCGGCCCGATTTGGCGCATGTTCCGGGCTTCGATATAACGGCTTTCCTGTTCACCGTTCTCCAGCTCGGCGGGCAGGGCCAGCCAGAGCTGGAATCCCTGGATGCGCGGCGTATCCGTGGCGGACAATTCCTTGCCGTGCCACATCCCACCGCCGGCACGCGCCCACTCCACCGCGCCATAGCCGAGCGTCCCGACAGCGCCGCTGGCAGGATCTTCGTAGTGAAAAGCGCCTTCGAGCGGCACGGTCACGGTGGCTATGCCTGAATGCGGATGCAGCGGCATGTTGGCCAGCATTGCCATGGTGCGCTGATCCGCCTCGAACAGATCGAGGAATACGAAAGGTTTAATCACCTGGCCCAGGTCGGAAGGGCTCATCAGCCGGGTGATCGGGCCGTGGCCGTGGCCTCGGGTGCGTTGTGTTATACGCCGCGGGTTGGGCGCGAGTGGTGAGGTCAACGTGGTGTTCATGATTGAATCTCCAGTTTACAAATCCGGCGCGAACGAATTCCGGGGTACGCGGCACAGCCATAGGATTGAGCGGTATTGCATCGCCGGGGGCCAGCCCAAAAAAGGGACTGGCCGCGAGCCTGCTCTTGCTGTTCTGAACCGGCCCCGATTAAGCGGTCAGGCCGTCAATCTGAGCCGCGGCTGCATCGATGGCGACAGTGCGGTTTTCCGGGCTGAGTGCCAGTCCCTCTGCTTGAATGAAGGTGATGTCCGTAATACCAAGGAAGCCGAAGAAACTGCGCAGATAGGTTTCCTGATGGTCCAGGAAGGCCAGTGGCGTGCCTTCGCCGTACAGGCCACCGCGGGTGGAAGCAACGATAACGCGTTTCCCCTTGGCGAGGCCTTCAGCGCCGTTTTCCGTATAGCGGAAAGTTCTGCCTGGCACTGCAAGTCGGTCAAGCCAGGCGCGCAGCTGAGTCGGCAACGTAAAGTTATACATAGGCGCACCGACGATAATGACATCGGCGGCAAGGAAGTCGTCGACGAGTTTGGCGTTGCGGGCAACGGCCTGTTTGACGTGCTCGTCTTGCGGTTCCACGCCCTGCAGAGCCAGAAATTCGGCGCTGGAAAGGTGGTTAATCGGGTCGGCGGCGAGATCGGTGTGGATGATCCTGGCGTCTGGCTTAGCTGCAGACAGCTGTTTGGCGATCGCCGCCGTGAGCTGGCGGCTAACCGATTGTTCGTTGAGAATGCTGGAATCGATATGAAGCAGTGTCATGATGAAATCCTTAGGTATAAAATGGTAACCAGGGATAACAATATAACCATGTCCTAAAATGGCAGACAATAAGGCACATTAGGAGAACCCGGTATCATGAATGTGACTAATCAACCTCGAGATTTAAGACATGCCGACTGCCAAAAGATCAGCCAGGTATTGGCGCGCGTTGGTGAGAAGTGGAGTGTCCTGATCATTATGCTCTTGGCGAACGGGCCACGCCGATTCACTGAAATAAAGCGTACAATCAATGGAATATCTCAGCGGATGCTGACGCTGTGCCTGCGCAATATGGAACGAGATGGGTTAGTCAAGCGGACAGTTATTGCCGTCATGCCGCCGCACGTCGAATATGAATTGACGCCGCTCGGTTGCTCATTGACCGTACCCGTCATCGCGCTGGGAACCTGGGCGAATGAGCATATTGCCGATATTGATGCGGCGAGAACCGCATTCGACGCGCAAAATAGCGAGGCCGGTGAGGATGTTAATTCACGCTAGAGGCGGCAGGGGGGCGAATGAAATTTGCGTTCTGTTGCAAAAGAGGCGAATGCCTGGTTGCGCCGCAGAAAAAACTAAGGGGCTACGCTGTTAACGTAACCCCTTGATAATTTGGTGGCCCCTGTTGGGTTTGAACCAACGACCAAGCGATTATGAGTCGCCTGCTCTAACCACTGAGCTAAGGGGCCAAGCCGCGAGATTATAGGGAATCCTTAAGCATCGGTCTACTGTTACCCGCCCGTATGTTGCTTTTCTGCGCAGTTCTAGCCTGTTGTAATTGCTGGCGGATTTTGCGATAACCGCAGTAAATCCCTGCAATGGACTCACGACACTCATGGAACTTCTGGCGCCCAACCTGCGGGTGGTGTTTTGCGGCATCAACCCCGGCCTTTCTTCCGCCCATCAGGGCTATCCTTTCGCCAACGGCAGCAACCGCTTCTGGAAGGTGATCCATCAGGCCGGCTTTACCGCGAGCCAGCTGGCGCCGGAGCAGTGGCAGCAGCTGAAGGACAACGGCTGCGGCATTACCGCGCTGGTGGCGCGCCCGACGGTGGCGGCCAGCGAGCTGTCGCGCGACGAGTTGCGCAGCGGCGGTGAGGCGCTGCAAGAGAAAATCCTGCGCTATCAGCCGCGCGCGCTGGCGATCTTGGGCAAGCAGGCGTTCACCACCGCCTTCGGGGTGAAAAACGCGCCCTGGGGCAAGCAGACGATGATGCTGGGAAAAACCGAGGTCTGGGTATTGCCCAACCCCAGCGGATTGAATCGCGCCACGCTGGAGCAGCTGACCGCCAGCTATCGCGAGCTGTTCCTGGCGCTGCAATGAGATAAGGGGAGTGTGCGATGACATCGATGATGAAAGGCTGTTTGATGGCGCTGCTGTTGGTGACCGGCGCCGCACAGGCGGGGCATTCGCCGCAGGAAGCGCGCAACAAGCAGAACGTGCTGGAGTTTTATCGGCAGGGGCTGAACAACAAGGATTTTGCGGCGGCGCGGCCGTTTTTGGGCGAACAATACAAACAGCATAACCCCAATGCCAAAGACGGCGTGGCGGGTTTTCGTCAATTTGTCGAGCTGCTGAAAACGCGTTACCCCAATTCGCACAGTGAGGTGAAACAGGCGTTCGTCGACGGCGACTTCGTGATTTTGCATGTGGAGGTCAGCGGGCGCGAGGCCGCTAAAACCGCGGCGATCGTCGATATCTTCCGTCTGGACAGCGCCGGAAAGATCGTTGAACACTGGGACGTGACGCAGCCGGTGCCGGAGAAGACCGCCAGCGGCAACAGCATGTTCTGAGGCATAAAAAAACCCCGGCAGGCCGGGGTTTTTGTTTTGGGTGCGGCAGCCGGACTTAGTCGTCCAGGAAGCTGCGCAGCACTTCGGAGCGGCTTGGGTGACGCAGCTTGCGCAGCGCCTTGGCTTCGATCTGACGAATACGCTCACGGGTAACGTCAAACTGCTTGCCAACCTCTTCCAGCGTGTGGTCGGTGTTCATGTCGATGCCGAAACGCATGCGCAGCACTTTCGCTTCGCGCGCGGTCAGGCCGGCCAGCACGTCGTGGGTGGCGGAACGCAGGCTTTCCGAAGTCGCGGAGTCCAGCGGCAGCTCGAGGGTGGTATCCTCGATGAAGTCGCCCAGATGCGAATCTTCGTCGTCGCCGATCGGCGTTTCCATCGAGATTGGCTCTTTGGCGATCTTCAGCACTTTGCGGATCTTGTCTTCCGGCATCAGCATGCGCTCGGCCAGCTCTTCCGGCGTCGGCTCGCGGCCCATCTCTTGCAGCATCTGGCGCGAAATACGGTTGAGCTTGTTGATGGTCTCAATCATATGCACCGGAATACGGATGGTGCGCGCCTGGTCGGCGATGGAGCGGGTGATAGCCTGACGGATCCACCAGGTGGCGTACGTCGAGAACTTGTAACCGCGGCGGTATTCGAACTTGTCTACCGCTTTCATCAGGCCGATGTTGCCTTCCTGGATCAGATCCAGGAACTGCAGGCCGCGGTTGGTGTATTTCTTGGCGATAGAAATAACCAGACGCAGGTTGGCCTCAACCATCTCTTTCTTCGCGCGGCGGGCTTTCGCTTCACCGATCGACATGCGACGGTTGATGTCTTTGACCTGCTCGATGGTCAGGCCGGTTTCTTCTTCGATCTGACGCAGTTTCTGCAGGCTGCGCTGCACGTCTTCAGCAACGTCTTTCAGCTTTTCCGACCATGGCTTGGCCATCGCCAGCGCCGCTTCGAACCAGGAATCGCTGGTTTCGTTGCCGGCGAACAGGGTGACGAAGTTTTTCTTCGGCATTTTGCACTGTTCAACGCACAGCTTCATGATGATGCGTTCCTGGGTGCGAACGCGGTCCATCATGGTGCGCATGCTGTTGACCAGGAAGTCGAACTGTTTCGGCACCAGGCGGAACTGCTTGAACACTTCAGACAGCTTCAGGATCTCGTCCGCGGCGCTGGCGTGGCTGCGGCCGTTTTTCTTGATCACCAGGCGGGTCGCTTCATACTGATCGCGCAACTCGGCGAACTTCTGACGCGCCAGCTCAGGATCGATGCTGTTGTCGTCTTCGGTGTCGTCGTCTTCGTCGTCTTCATCTTCTTCGTCGTCGTCTTGCTCTTCGCTCGACAGTTCAGAACCGATGTGAGTGGCGGTTGGGGCGATGTCCTCTTCCGCGTTAGGATCGACGAAGCCGGTGATCAGATCGGACAGGCGCGCTTCACCCGCTTCGACGCGATCGTACTGCTCAAGCAGGTAGGTGATGGCTTCCGGGTATTCGGCAACCGAGCACTGTACCTGGTTGATGCCGTCTTCGATGCGCTTGGCGATGTCGATTTCGCCTTCGCGCGTCAGCAGTTCGACGGTACCCATTTCGCGCATGTACATGCGCACCGGGTCGGTGGTGCGGCCGATTTCGGATTCCACGCTGGACAGAACCTGTGCGGCGGCTTCTTCCGCATCTTCGTCCGTGCTGTTCGAGTTTTCGGCGAGCAGCAGGTCATCGGCGTCCGGTGCTTCTTCCATCACCTGGATGCCCATGTCGTTAATCATCTGGATGATGTCTTCGATCTGATCGGAGTCGACGATATCTTCCGGCAGATGGTCATTGACCTCAGCATAGGTCAGATAGCCTTGCTCCTTACCACGGGTGACAAGTAGCTTCAGCTGTGACTGCGGGTTTTGCTCCATAAGACGGTATCCACACTTCAGAGTATTTAGGTTGGTGTCGGTCGGCGAAACCGCCAACAATAGCATTTGGGGCGTTTTCGTTATCGCCGCGGCCCACTATGGCGGCACTGTGCAGGGCTCTGCCCTCGCAATTATCGGCACTTAAGCCGTTTGGTATTCAGTTTTTCTTCGCTAAAACCTGGTTGAGAGAACGGACTTCTTCACGTTCCTCCGCGCTCAGACCGCGCGTTCTGGCCTGGGCGATCAGCGTTTCCAGCCGTTGCTCGAGCACCGAGTCGTACAGGCTGGCCAACGTATCCAAAAAGGTCTGCTCGACCATGTCCTCAACGATCATATGGTTCCAGGTCGCCAAGGTTTCAAGCTGCTGGCTGAATTTGTTGTCGCGATACAGCTCCAGCAATTGCCCGGTCGTCAGGCCCGGCTGCGCCAAACAGGTCTGCACCAGTTCGACGAACAGCGGCAATCCCGCCTGTTTGGTCTGCTCCAACCCTTCCAGCGAAGGGATAAGTGTAGCCAACTGCGGATTTTGCACCAGTAACCCTATCAGTATACGCATGGTTGTGCGTTTTAGCTGGGGCGCCTGATAAGGATTCGCATTTTCAGCCTGCTTGGGCATCAGCTTGTCGAGCTGGCTGTCGTCCAGCAGCCCCAGCTTGTTGCCGAGCTCCTGGCGCAGGTACAAGCGCAACGTTTCGCCCGGCACCTGAGTAATCAGCGGCAGCGCCAGCGTGCTCAGCTTGGCGCGCCCGTCCGGGCTGCTTAAATCCACCTGCGGCAGCAGGCTTTCGAACAGGAACGTGGACAGCGGCTGCGCCTGCTCCATTCGCTGTTCGAAGGCTTCTTTGCCCTCCTTGCGCACCAGCGTGTCCGGATCTTCGCCGTCGGGCAAAAACATGAACCGCAGCTGGCGCCCGTCATTCAGGTACGGCAGCGCGGTTTCCAGCGCCCGCCAGGCCGCTTCGCGGCCGGCGCGGTCGCCGTCGTAACAGCAGACGACGTTGTCGGTGGCGCGGAACAACAGCTGAATGTGTTCCGCCGTCGTCGAGGTTCCGAGCGAGGCGACGGCATAATCGATGCCGAATTGCGCCAACGCCACCACGTCCATATACCCTTCCACCACCAGCAGCCGCTGCAGGGTAGGGTGGTTCTGCTGTGCTTCATACAGGCCGTACAGCTGGCGGCCCTTATGGAAAACTTCGGTTTCCGGCGAGTTCAGGTATTTCGGCATACCGTCGCCCAGCACGCGGCCGCCGAAGGCGATCACGCGCCCGCGCTTGTCGCGGATGGGGAACATCACCCGTTCGCGGAAACGGTCGTATGAACGCCCCTGATCGTTAGTCACCAGCATGCCGGCATCGTTCAATGCGCGGCGCGAGTCGGCGTCGCGGCCGAAACGCTTCAGGGCGTTGTCCCATCCCGCCGGCGCGAAGCCGATGGCGAAATGGCGAATAACGTCGTCACTTAACCCGCGCTGCTGCAAATAGTTGCGCGCCGGCGCCCCGGAGGACTGCTGCAGTGACTGTTGATAGAACGCGCTGAGCTGTTCCATCAGTTGGTACAGGCTCTGGCGCTGATGGCGTTCGATCTGGGTTGGCCCGGTGCCCGCTTCGTAAGGCACTTCCAGCCCGTGCATGGTCGCCAGTTCTTCGATGGTTTCGACAAACTCGAGTCGGTCGTAATTCATCAAAAAGTCGACGGCGTTGCCGTGCGCACCACACCCAAAACAGTGATAAAACTGCTTTTCGCCATTAACGGTAAAGGAAGGCGTCTTTTCGTGGTGGAACGGACAGCACGCGTGATAGTTCTTGCCTTGCTTCTTGAGCTTCACGCGGGCGTCGATCAAATCGACGATGTCGGTGCGAGCCAGCAAGTCATTGATAAATACGCGCGGAATTCGTCCAGCCATAAGCCCTTACTTCATTAGCCTATAAACGAGAACAAGCCGCGCATTCCTTTCGGAAAGCACGGCCTTCGTATGCAACTACTCGGTCTGCGCGATTTTGAAAATCAGAAATTCACGCGGTGGGGTTGCCCCCGAAGAATTAATACAGACGAGTGCGGCGTGCGTTTTCGCGAGCCAGTTTCTTCGCGTGACGTTTCACAGCAGAAGCTTTAGCGCGTTTACGTTCGGTAGTTGGTTTTTCATAAAACTCACGACGACGAACTTCAGCTAAAACACCTGCTTTTTCGCAAGAGCGTTTGAAACGACGCAGAGCAACGTCAAATGGCTCGTTTTCACGTACTTTAATTACCGGCATGTGCCTCTCACCTCAATAAAATTCGGTTTGTTGCTGGCCAAGCGCCAGCCTTTTCAAAATGGTGCGGAATTTTACTCCAATGGATGCTGCTTTGTAAAGCATCACAGCAAATTGAAACCCGCGTCGCTCTGCCGCAACGTGCGCAATTTTGCACCGGGCGCTGATTATAGACTAATCAGAAAAAAATGCTCGTGTTTAATCGCTCAGGCATTTTCTGGATGAATCATCGACATAGGCGCAAGCCGGTGACAAGATGCGCCGCACCGGCGGTAAATGCGGCGGAATGTGGTAGACTGGCGGCCGCACGTGAATGATGGGAAATGTAATGCGAGTACTGGGTATAGAAACGTCCTGCGATGAAACCGGAATTGCAGTGTATGACGATCAAACCGGTTTGTTGGCCAACCAATTATACAGCCAGGTGAAGCTGCACGCCGACTACGGCGGCGTGGTGCCGGAACTGGCCTCCCGCGATCACGTGCGCAAAACCGTGCCGCTGATTCAGGCGGCGCTGAAAGAGGCCAACCTGACCCCGGCCGATATTGACGGCGTGGCTTATACCGCCGGGCCGGGCCTGGTGGGGGCGCTGCTGGTCGGCGCAACCGTGGGGCGCGCGCTGGCGTTCGCCTGGAACGTGCCGGCAGTGCCGGTGCACCATATGGAAGGCCACCTGCTGGCGCCGATGCTGGAAGACAACCCGCCCGCGTTCCCGTTCGTCGCGCTGCTGGTCTCCGGCGGCCACACTCAACTGATCAGCGTCACCGGCATCGGTGAGTATGAACTGCTGGGCGAGTCGATCGACGATGCCGCCGGCGAAGCGTTCGACAAAACCGCCAAGCTGCTCGGCCTGGATTATCCCGGCGGGCCGATGCTGTCGAAGATGGCGCAGCAGGGCACGGCGGGGCGCTTCACCTTCCCGCGGCCGATGACCGATCGTCCGGGGCTGGACTTCAGTTTCTCCGGGCTGAAAACCTTTGCCGCCAACACCATTCGCTCCAACGGCAACGACGATCAGACGCGTGCCGACATCGCCCGCGCCTTCGAGGATGCGGTGGTGGATACGCTGGCGATCAAATGCAAACGCGCGCTGGAGCAGACCGGCTTCAAACGCCTGGTGATGGCCGGCGGCGTGAGCGCCAACCGCACGCTGCGCGCCAAACTGGCGGAGATGATGCAGAAACGCGGCGGGGAGGTGTTCTATGCCCGCCCTGAATTTTGCACCGACAACGGCGCGATGATCGCCTATGCCGGCATGGTGCGCCTGAAGAGCGGCGCCAACCCGGCGCTGAGCGTTTCGGTGCGGCCGCGCTGGCCGCTGGCGGAACTGCCTGCGGTATAAAGCAAAGGGCCGGATTATCCGGCCCTTCTGTTATTCCTCTCTCGGCTGGTCGCCGTTATCCGCGTCGTTTTTCTTCTTGCGGAACTTGCCCCAGATCTTGCCTTCCTGGCCGCGCCACAGGCGCTGAATATTGTCGTGATGCCGCATCAGGATCAGGCAGGAGAGCATCGCTACCGGGAAGGTGAACTGCGGTTTGAACCACCAGACGTAGAACGGGGCGATCAACGCGCTGACGATGGCGCCGAGCGAAGAGTAGCCGCTGAGCAGCACCGTCAACAGCCAGGTGCCGGTCATCAGGCCGGTCAGATCCCAGCCGATAGGCGCGATGGCGCCAAACGCCGTCGCCACGCCTTTACCGCCGCGGAAGTGGAAGAACACCGGATAGATGTGCCCCAGACAGGCGGCGATCGCCGTCAGGCCCAGATACAGCGGCGGCACATCGAGTTTGTAGGCCAGCCAGACCGGCAGCATCCCTTTCAGAATATCGAACACCAGCACCGCCGCCGCCGCCAGCCGGCCGCCGATGCGCAGGACGTTGGTCGCCCCGGGGTTTCCTGAGCCATGTTCACGCGGATCCGGCAGCCTGGCGATCCGGCAAACCAGGATCGCGCTGGAAATCGAGCCGCACAGATACGCGAAGATAATCATGCCAAGCGCGGTAGCACTCATAACGCGGTTCCGTTTAATAATGGTCGTTTTACTCGCAACATCTATGGATAATACGCACATTCCGCTGGAAGTGGTATCCGGCAAGGCCAAAAACAGAGAATGACGTGATGGATATCGTATTTATTGAAGAGCTTACCGTAATTACCACCATTGGCGTTTATGAGTGGGAACAGGGCATTCGTCAGAAGCTGGTGTTCGATATCGAAATGGGCTGGGATAACCGGCCGGCCGCCGCCAGCGACGATGTAAATGACTGTCTGAGCTATGCCGATGTCAGCGACGCCGTGATCCAGCATGTTGAATCGAACCGGTTCGCGCTGGTGGAGCGCGTGGCGGAGGAAATATCCGAAATTTTGCTTCAGCGCTTCAATTCCCCGTGGGTCCGTATTAAGGTCAGCAAACCGGGCGCTGTAGCACATGCCAATCGGGTCGGCGTGATCATTGAGCGCGGCACTCGTCCCGCATGATTTTATGTCATCTGCTTGCAACGAAAGACCGTTAATCTGGTCTTAATCCTGAGAATTGTTTTAGCGGCATTGTCTTTTAAGCACTGCCGCTTTTTTATGTGATGGCCGTTATTTTATGGGGTGAGCGAAGCACATGGCTGACATGCATTCACTGTTTATTGCGTTTGTTCTTGGGGTTGTCGAAGGGTTAACCGAATTTCTGCCGGTGTCTTCCACCGGGCATATGATTATCG
>NZ_JALBYS010000054.1:0-29001 GCF_022678525.1 Serratia sp. PGPR-27
GTTTTGAAGACCTCTTTCAAAAAAAGTGAAATAGATTTGTGGCTCAGCGCTGATTTCATTGAAAGATTTTTGAAACTGATGGATCGGCGTACATAGGTTCACTCACGAGCAAATCGTGCTATTTCCCATAGCGCCTCGCATTAACGCGAATAAAACCCACGCAGTCCTTGAGTTTCCCGCCCTGCGTCAGTATGATTACGCGTCATTTTTCAGCCGCACACTAAACACGTTCCTTGCTTCCATGGGCCGCGGTTGACCCTGACAGGAGGCTGAATAATCCGTAAGGAGCAATTCGATGCGTCATTACGAAATCGTTTTTATGGTCCATCCTGACCAAAGCGAACAGGTTCCGGGCATGATCGAGCGTTACAGTGCTACCATCACTAACGCGCAAGGTCAGATTCACCGTCTGGAAGACTGGGGCCGCCGTCAGCTGGCTTATCCGATCAACAAACTGCACAAAGCTCACTACGTTCTGCTGAACGTTGAAGCGCCGCAGGAAGCGATCGATGAGCTGGAAACTAACTTCCGCTTCAACGACGCCGTTATCCGCAGCATGGTTATGCGCGTTAAGCACGCGGTAACCGAAGCATCTCCGATGGTTAAAGCGAAAGACGAACGTCGTGGCGATCGCCGCGAAGACTTCGCTAACGAAACCGCAGATGATGCAGATGCTGGGGATTCTGAAGAGTAATTGCCGCCGTGACGGCTAATCGTCTGGTTTTGTCGGGCACTGTGTGCAAGGCGCCGGTTCGAAAAGTGAGTCCTTCCGGGATACCGCACTGCCAATTTGTGCTAGAGCACCGTTCGCAGCAGACGGAAGCCGGATTCAGCAGACAAGCATGGTGCCGAATGCCCGTGGTTGTCAGCGGACAACAGTCACAAGCACTAACTCAAAGATTAACGGTCGGCAGTCAGATTACCGTGCAAGGCTTTGTAAGCTGCCATCAAGGGCGCAACGGGCTGAGCAAATTGGTTCTGCATGCCGAGCAGATTGAATTGATAGATTCTGGAGACTAGCCAAATGGCACGTTATTTCCGTCGTCGCAAGTTCTGCCGTTTCACCGCGGAAGGCGTTCAAGAGATTGACTATAAAGACATCGCTACGCTGAAAAACTACATCACCGAAAGTGGTAAAATTGTACCGAGCCGTATCACCGGTACTCGTGCAAAATATCAGCGCCAGCTGGCCCGTGCTATCAAGCGCGCGCGCTACCTGTCTTTGTTGCCGTACACTGATCGTCATCAGTAATCGGCCACTGTCCATTAACGACTTTGAGAGGATAAGGTAATGCAAGTTATTCTGCTTGATAAAGTAGCAAACCTGGGCAGCCTGGGTGATCAAGTTAACGTTAAAGCGGGCTACGCTCGTAACTTCCTGGTACCACAGGGCAAAGCTGTTCCTGCTACCAAGAAAAACGTTGAGTTCTTCGAAGCACGCCGTGCTGAACTGGAAGCCAAACTGGCTGACGTTCTGGCTGCTGCTGAAGCTCGCGCAACCAAGATCAACGAACTGGGTTCAGTCACCATCGCTTCCAAATCTGGCGACGAAGGTAAACTGTTCGGCTCTATCGGCACCCGCGACATCGCTGACGCAGTGACTGCGGCAGGCGTTGAAGTTGCCAAGAGCGAAGTTCGTCTGCCGAACGGCGTTCTGCGTACCACTGGCGAGCACGAAGTGCACTTCCAGGTACACAGCGACGTGTTCGCACAGCTGAATGTAGTTGTGGTTGCAGAAGCGTAATTTACGCTGCTGTTAACCGGTTAAAACGCCAGCCTCGCGCTGGCGTTTTGCTTTTCTGCGTCCGGCAAAACGCGCTACGCTTGAAGACGGGATGAAAAGGAGAGCGTGCGATGGCAACGATTACGCTACAGCGGGTTTACGATTTCAGCGCGCCGGCGCCGGAACACTGTTATCTGATAGACCGGCTATGGCCGCGTGGCATCAGCAAAGAGCGGTTGACGGGCGTGCAGTGGTTGAAACAGGTGGCGCCGGATGACGAGCTGCGCAAGTGGTTCCATCAGCATACCGACCAGTGGGAAGCCTTTGAGACGCGCTATCGCCAACAGCTGGCGGCCAACGACGCCTGGCAGCCGCTGGTGGCGCTGTTACGGCAGGGGAAAACGCTGACGCTGCTGTATGGCAGCAAAGATACCGAGCACAATCAGGGCGTGGTGCTGCGCGAGTTTCTGCTGGCGCAGCTGTAGAGATTAGCGTTCCCGGCGGTAGCTGCCGTCGGCCTGGCGGCGGAACAGCGCCTGGCTGTTGTCTGCCGTGGTGACCGACAGCGCGCTAATCACACCGTTGGCGTCGCGTTCGATGCGCACTTCCTGGCCGGCTTTCATGTTGCTCAGCGGCTTGTCGCCGCCTTCCACCTGTGCCATGGCGAACACTTCATTCACCGGCAGATTGTTGTCGCGAAACAGTTGGGCCAGGGTCTGGCCGGGCTGGATCTGATAACGCTGCCAGTTGCCCGCCGGCGTCGGTTCGTTGGCCGGCGTGGCGGCACCACCGCCGTTTTGCAGCTCGGCCTGCAGCGGCACGCTGGTTTCCTGCTGAGAGACCGGGAACGGCTGTCTTTCGGGCGAGTAGGGCCATAGCAACGCCAGCAGCAGAATGATGCCGAAGATCAGCACCCAGCGGCGATGAAAGTAGGGCAGCGGTTCCATCCCATGGAAACCGTCCGGCAGATGCCAGACTTTAATCAGCAGCGCTTTGACCCGCTGCATTTTGTCGTTGGCCGACGGCGGCTCCGATGGCGGTTCCGCGCCTTCAGCCGTGGGTGCGGCGCCCGGTTTCAGGCGCTGGCTGATGTTCAGCCAGGTGCGCAGCAGCGGCTGGTAGATGCGGGTGGTTTTCCTTCTCCTGGGCGCGATTCTGCCCATGGTGACCTCTCTTCGACGGCGTAATAATCAGTGCGGCGCGGCAAACGCGTCGCCTGCCCGATATCCTGCTTTCAGTATAGTCCGCTAACTGATTGAAGTGAAAGGCGGCTGAGCGGCAGAGCCGGGGTTTGCGGCTGCGGGCGTTAACAGAAGGTTATTGTTTCTTTTTCTACGACAAAAGTCATCATTCTCCACACAAGATTTTACCCGGCATTGACGCGCTGTTATGCTGCGCTTTCGACTTTTTACAGACTTAAGGAAAACCCCATGACAACCCCTTCTTTTGACAGCGTTGAAGCGCAAGCAAGTTACGGGATTGGTTTACAGGTCGGCCAGCAGCTGCAAGAGTCCGGGCTGGAAGGTTTGCAACCGGAAGCTTTGCTGGCGGGTTTGCGTGACGCGCTGGAAGGGAATGCCCCGGCGGTTCCGGTAGACGTGGTGCACCGTGCGCTGCGTGAAATCCACGAGCGTGCGGACGCGGTGCGCCGCGAGCGCCAGCAGGCGATGGCGGTTGAAGGCCAGAAATTCCTGGACGACAACGCCAAGCGCGATGACGTGACGCTGACCGAGTCTGGCCTGCAGTTCTCCGTACTGGAGCAGGGCAACGGCCCAATTCCGTCCCGTCAGGATCGCGTGCGCGTGCACTACACTGGCCGTCTGATCAACGGTGACGTGTTCGACAGCTCGGTTGAGCGCGGCCAGCCGGCGGAATTCCCGGTCAGCGGCGTGATCCCAGGCTGGATCGAAGCGCTGACCCTGATGCCGGTCGGTTCCAAATGGCAGCTGTATATCCCGCACAACCTGGCCTACGGCGAGCGTGGCGCTGGCGCGTCCATCCCGCCGTTCAGCGCGCTGGTGTTCGACGTCGAGCTGCTGGAAATCCTGTAATCCCACCGAGGATTGTTCTGGGCGCCTTCGTGGCGCCCTTATTTTATGCGCCGCGCAGACGGGCGATGAATGGCCGGGCTACTTACCGCTTAAATCGATGCGATAAACCGCGAAGCCGATGCTGTCGCTGCCTGCGGCGCTCATCGGATATTGGGCGTGCTCTTTGATAAACTTTGTCGCTTTGTCCGAAGGCGAGGTCTCGAAGCGGATATCCAGCGGCTGCTGGCTGCTGAAGTTCGCCAAACGCCAGTTGTTGTCCGCCTGCGGGCGCACCGCGCCATGCCGCTGGGTTTCGGCGCTGATGTAGGCCGCCAGCACCGAGCGGTTTTCATCCGGCGAAGCGAAGGCGATATGTTTGTCGCCGGTGCCGGCAAATTTGCCGCCGTAGGCGCGGTAGTTGTTGGTGGCGACCAGGAAGGTGGCGTTCGGATCGATCGGCTTGCCGTTGAAGGTCAGCTGCTTGATACGCTCCGCCTTGTCGTTGATCAGTTGGCATTCGCCGTCGTAGCGCGCCGGCTGGCTGACGTCGATCTGGTAGTTGACGCCGTCGATCACGTCGAAGTTATAGGTGCGGAAGCCGTCCCAGTTGATCAAGCCCTGCGGCTTGGCGCTATTGACGTCGATCTGGTTGAACTGGCCGGCGGAGCACTCCAGCCACTCTTTCACCTCTTTGCCGCTCGCCTTCACCACCACCAACGTATTGGGGTAGAGATAGAGATCGGCGGCGTTGCGGAAGGTGAGCTGGCCTTTTTCCACTTCGACGAAGCTGGCGGGATCGTTCTTGCGGCCGCCGACCTTGAACGGGGCCGCCGCCGACAGCACCGGCAGATCGGCCAGGTCCGGGTCGCCCTGGATGTAATGTTCGACGTAGGCTTTCTGCGCATTGTTGACGATCTGCACCGTCGGGTCGTCCTGCACCAGCGCCAGGTAGCTGTACATGTTGCCGTCGGATTTACCGATCGGCTGGCTGACGAACTCGCGCGTGCCCTTGTGATCGTCCGCCAACACTTTCACCAGCGCGGCGTCTTCCGCCGCCAGCGATTTCTTGTTCTCTTTGTCGTAGATCGGCCGTGCTTCCGCGTTGGCGGCGGTCACTTTCCAGCTGCCGCCATCGTTGTTGAGCTGCAGGTCGACCACGCCGAGATGATCGCCCCATTGGCCCGGCATCACCGCCGGCACGCCGTTCAGCAGGCCTTTGTCGATATCCGCGCCTTTGATGTTGGCAAAGTCCTTGCTCGGGAACACCGCATGGGCGTGGCCGAACATGATGGCGTCGATGCCCGGCACCTGGCTGAGGTAATAGACCGAGTTTTCCGCCATCGCCTTGTAAGGCTCGCTGGACAGCCCGGAATGAGGGATCGCCACCACCAGATCGGCGCCCTCTTTACGCATCTGCGGCACGTAGCGCTTGGCGGTGGCGGTGATGTCGTCCACCGTCACTTTGCCCTGCAGGTTGGCCTTGTCCCACACCAGGATCTGTGGCGGCACGAAGCCGATGTAGCCGATGCGCAGCGTATGCGCCTTGCCGTCGCGATCTTTCACCGGCGTATCGACGATGATGTACGGCGTGAACAGCGGTTTTTGCGTTTTGGCGTCGATGACGTTGGCGTTGATATACGGGAATTTGGCGCCCGCGATAGCGTTCTTCAGGTAGTCCAGCCCATAGTTGAACTCATGGTTGCCGATGTTGCCGACGACGTAGTCCAGCGTGTTCATCGCCTTATAGACCGGGTGCACGTCGCCCGGTTTCAGCCCCTTGGCCGCCATGTAGTCGCCGAGCGGGCTGCCCTGAATGATGTCGCCGTTGTCCACCAACACCGCGTTGGCGGCCTGCTGGCGCGCCTGTTGGATCAGGCTGGCGGTGCGCACCAGGCCGAACTTGTCGGTCGGTGTGTCCTTGTAGTAATCGAAGTCCATCATGTTGCTGTGCAGATCGGTGGTTTCCAGCACGCGCAGATCGACGGTGGCCGCTTGCGCGGAGGCGCACACCAGCAGCGCAAGCGCGGACAGCGTCAGTGGATGCTTCATCATTTGGGATTCTCTCCATTCCATTATTCGAGTGTTATCGCAGAGGGAAATGTAATTAACATTGCTTGCCACAGTAAACTGTGAAGTGTGGCAGAAAATGGCGGCGGGTAACGCGGGGAAGTTCACAGTTGTGCCCAACAAGAAATGAGGAATTCCCGAGGCTTAGGCGGTTGAGATGGATATTCGGCGTAAAAAAAACTAGTCTGCTAGCAGAGACAGGGGGAAATTTCCCACGGAGATGCGGAGTTGAGGTGCATGATGTTAGAGCGAATTTGCCAACTGTCCCGCGAGGCGGGGGCGGCGATCATGGCGGTGTACGATGGTGAACAACCGCTTGATGTCGCACAGAAAAAAGATGATTCACCGGTGACGGCGGCCGATCTGGCGGCACACCATATCATCAAGCGCGGCCTGGCGGCGCTGACGCCGGAGGTGCCGCTGCTGTCGGAAGAGGATCCGCCGGCGTGGGAAGAGCGCCGCGGCTGGACGCGCTACTGGCTGGTCGATCCGTTGGACGGCACCAAAGAGTTTTTACATCGCAATGGCGAGTTCACGGTCAATATCGCCCTGATTGAAGATGGGCAGGCGGTGATGGGGGTGGTGTATGCCCCGGCGATCGACGTGTTGTATCTGGCGGAGCGCGGTAAGGCCTGGAAAGAAGAGAAGGGCGTGCGGCAGGCGATCGGCGTCAGCAACGCGCATCCGCCGCTGGTGGTGGTGAGCCGCTCGCATATCGATGACGAACTGAAAGATTATTTGCAGCAGTTGGGCGAGCACCAGACCGTGTCAGTCGGTTCCTCGCTGAAGTTCTGTCTGGTGGCGGAAGGCAAGGCGCAGCTCTATCCGCGCTTCGGGCCGACCAACATTTGGGATACCGCCGCAGGGCATGCGGTGGCGGTGGCCGCCGGGGCGCAAATTCACGATTGGCAGGGTAAGCCATTGCTCTATACCCCGCGTGAATCTTTCCTCAACCCCGGCTTCCGGGTGTCGCTGTTCTGAGTTAGTTCGCCAACAGCTGGTGCAGCTTGGACATCACCTGCTGCACCTCTTCCGGCGTCAGCGCGCCGTCTTTGGCGAACTGGATGCGCCCTTGCTTATCCAGCACCACGATGGCGGAGCCTTTCGGCTGCAGATCCCAGGCTTTGCGCACGTTGCCGTCGCTGTCGACGATAAACTGCGACCATGGGAACTCCTTCTTGCTGTCTTCAATGCTGCTGCGCACGAACATCGCGGTGCCCATCAGGGCATCGTCGGTGTTGACGATTGTCGTCGTTTGGTAACGATCGTGTGGTAGCTTCGCCTTCTTGATCGCTTCAATCAGTGGGTCGTTCATGTCTTTGGCGGAGCTGCGGCCGGCAATATGTTGTATCACTCGCACTTTTCCACTGAGCTGCGCGCTGTTCCAGTTCTGGTAGCTAAAATTACCGTCAGCGTAATTGAGCTCTCCTTTGTCGCTGACGCCGACCGGCGCCACGCGCTGCTGGAGCTGGAAGTTGTGCGCGGAAGCGAAAAGCGGGGCGAGCAGCAGGGATACCATCAGCATGCGACTTGTTTTCATGCTTTCTCCTTGTAATGGGGGGAATTTGTGCGACAGCACTTCGACAGCCTAAAGCATAGGATGTGATAAGAGGTCTGTCCTGTTAACCGGATCGCAGATTTTCCCTTGGTTCGCTAATCATCAGATTTTGAAGGGATATCCTGAAAACGTTATAAATTATCATATACAATTCTGTCAAAAAGTGTAAATCCAGCGTAGATATCCGGGCAGAAGTGAACGTTCTGGTCTTTACTGGGTCTACTACATGCAATCAAGTTGCGTTCTGAATTTCGAGGCTGCCACCTTTGGCGGCTCGCTGAGCGCATGGATCAACGGGAGGAGCGTAAAAGAATGAGAATCTTCCAGCGTTATAACCCTTTGAAAGTGGCAAAGTACGTTAAGACCCTGTTTCGCGGAAGGCTGTATATCAAGGACGTGGGCGCATTTGAATTCGACGAGGGGAAAATCCTGCCGCCGAAGATTCGCGACAAGCGCCATTTCAGCGTGATGTCTGAAGTGAACCGTCAGGTGCTGCTGTTGCAGACCGAGATGGGGTGAGCACCTCGCTGACAGCGGTAAAAAAAATGCGGCCCCGATGGGGCCGCTGATGTTTTTGTCTTACCGCCGTCAGGCCGCAGGCGTGTCGTCCGGCGCTTTCGGCAGCACCGCCGCGGGCTTGTCGCTCAGCCGGGTGACCAGCAGCTGGTCTATCTTGTAGCTGTCGATATCCACCACTTCGAACTTGTAGCCGGCGTATTTGACGAAGTCGGTGCGTTTCGGGATCTTGCGCAGCATATACATCATAAAGCCGCCGATGGTCTCGTAGTTGCCCGCCTGCGGGAACTCGTCGATGTCCAGCACGCGCATCACGTCGTCGATCGGCGTGCCGCCTTCAATCAGCCATGAACTTTCGTCGCGCGCCACGATCTGCTCTTCCTGGCCCTGGCCGACCAGATCGCCCATCAGCGTGGTCATCACGTCGTTAAGGGTGATGATGCCCACCACCAACGCATATTCATTGAGGATCACCGCGAAGTCTTCGCCGGCGGTTTTGAAGCTTTCCAGCGCTTCGGACAGCGTCAGCGTGTCCGGCACGATCAGCGCCGAGCGGATCTGCACGCCGCTGCTCAGCACCAGGCTTTGGTTGCCCAGCACGCGGTTCAGCAGGTCTTTGGAATCGACGTAGCCGACCACCTGATCGATATGGCCGTCGCACACCAGGAACTTGGAGTGCGGGTGAGTCGAGACTTTCTCCTTGATGCTCTCTTCGCTTTCGCGCAGATCGAAGTACACCACGCTTTCGCGCGAGGTCATCGAAGACGGCACGGTGCGCGATTCCAGTTCGAACACGTTTTCAATCAGCTCGTGCTCCTGCTTGCGCAGCACGCCCGCCAGGGCGCCGGCTTCCACCACCGCATAGATGTCATCGGAGGTGATGTCGTCTTTACGCACCATCGGCAGCTTGAACATACGGAAGATCAGGTTGGCCATGCCGTTGAAGAACCACACCAGCGGGCGGAAGATCATGATGGAGAAACGCATCGGGTTGATGATCCGGACGGCGACCGTCTCTGGTGCAATCATACCGATGCGCTTCGGGGTCAAATCGGCGAACAGGATAAACAGGCTGGTCACCAGCACGAAAGAGCAGATGAAGCTGACCTGTTCCGCCAATTCGGGCGACAGGAAACGATCGAACAACACCTTGAAAGTGGGCGAGAAAGCCGCGTCGCCGACGATACCACCGAGGATGGCCACGGCGTTCAGGCCGATCTGCACCACGGTGAAAAAGATGCCAGGGGTTTCTTGCAGCTTGAGCACTCTGGCGGCGTTGACGTTACCTTCGTCAGCCATCAGCTTCAGTTTGATCTTGCGCGAGGCGGCCAGAGAGATTTCCGACAGTGAGAAGAACGCACTCACCGCGATCAGAAAAAGAATCAGTAAAATACTGTTTAACATAATCTATCCATACGTGCCGACGGGATGCCGGCGCTCTTGAGGAAGGGTAGTACATAGTAAAAAAAGCAGCGATAACAACCAGAAGGGAAGCTATCGGGCCGCAGAAGCGGCCCGCATAGTATAGCAGTTGCCCCACAGGGGCCGCCAGCGGTTAAAAAAGTGCCGCCGGCCGGCATCAAATCAGCCCTGCGGCGGCAGGCAAACGCCGATGCCGCCCAGCCCGCAGTAGCCTTCCGGGTTCTTGTACAGGTACTGTTGGTGATCGTCTTCCGCGTAATAGAACGGCAGCGCCGGTGCGATCTCGGTGGTGATGGCGCGCTTATCGCCCGCCGCATCCATCGCCTGCTGGAAGCGTTGCAGGCTGCTTTCCGCCTCGGCCTGCTGCTCTGGGCTCAGCGTATAAATCGCCGAGCGGTACTGCGTGCCGACGTCGCCGCCCTGGCGCATGCCCTGCGCCGGATCGTGATTTTCCCAGAACAGCTGCAGCAGCTGTTTGTAGCTGACGACCTGCGGATCGAACACCACGCGCACCACTTCGGCGTGGCCGGTCTGGCCGCTGCACACTTCGCGGTAGGTCGGGTTCGGCGTATAGCCGCCGCTGTAGCCGGCGGCGGTGCTGTAGACGCCCGGCTGTTGCCAGAACAGGCGCTCAACGCCCCAGAAACAGCCCATGGCGAAAATCGCCACCTCCATGCCGGCCGGCACCTGAGTCATCGAGTGTTCGGTGACGACGTTGAGCGTTGCGACAGGCATTGGCGTGGTGCGGCCAGGCAGCGCGCTTGCCTTATCGACGGTTTGTGATTTATCAAAAAATGGCACCACGGTTGACTCCTGTTGTCACAGTAAGAATTGACCCTACATGGCGGCGGTTCGGTTGTATCTCACCGCGTCTTTGCCCACAATAAGCGGCAAGTTGGATTTTGTATAAGCTTAACGCAGTATTTTGAGCGCCAAAAGTGAAGAATTCGCCTGTTGCGCGGCGGTGGCAAAGCGCGGCGGGCGGCGTCCGGAAGAAGGTTGAAGAGGGCTGCCGTCATGATAGCGCGGAGTCTGCCCTGGCCCCGGAGCGAACACCATAACAGGACAGTAAAATCAATAAGGAGAACACGTGCCAAAGTACCCGGTCATGTGCTTGATATCTGTGTTGCTTGCGGCACCTGCAGCCTATGCGGCGAACGTGCGGCTGCAGGTGGAGGGGTTAAGCGGAGAGTTGGAAAAAAACGTCCGGGTGCGGCTGTCGTCGATCACGCCTGAAGAGGTCGGCACCGACGGCCGCTTCCGCGCACGGGTGGACGAGGCGGTGCGCCAGGGGCTGCGCGCGCTCGGCTATTACCAGCCGACCATCGAGTTTACGCTGGACGATCGGCCGGGGATGTCGCGCCCGGTGCTGCATGCCAAGGTCAATCCGGGCGAGCCGGTGCGCATCGCCGGCGCCAACATCGTGCTGGAAGGCGGCGCAAAGACCGATGAGGACTACCTGACGCTGGTAAAGAAGGGACGGCCGACCATCGGCGAGATCCTCAACCACGGCAAGTATGACAGTTTCAAAGGCTCGCTGACCGGCCTGGCGCTGCGCAAAGGCTACTTCGACGCCGACATGACCAAAAGCCAGCTCGGCGTGGCCGAAGATCTGCACAAGGCATTTTGGGATATCGATTTCAACAGCGGCGAACGTTACCGCTTCGGCAAGGTGAAATTCACCGGTTCGCAAATCCGCGAAGACTATCTGCAAAATCTGGTGCCCTTTCATCAGGGGGATTACTACAGTTCGGAGGATTTGGCCGAGCTGAACCGCCGTTTGTCCGCCACCAACTGGTTCAACTCGGTGGTGGTGTCCCCTGATTTCAACGATGCCAAAGAGAACAAGATTTTGCCGTTGGACGCGCTGGTGACGCCGCGCACGCGCAACACCGTCGAAACCGGTATCGGTTATTCCACCGACGTCGGCCCGCGGGTGAAAGGCACCTGGAAAAAGCCCTGGCTCAACGATCGCGGGCATAGCCTGGAAACCAGCGCCAGCGTGTCGGCGCCGGAGCAGCAGCTGGATCTGACTTACAAGATCCCGCTGCTCAAGAACCCGCTGGAGCAGTATTACCTGCTGCAGGGCGGGCTCAAGAACGTCGATCTTAACGACACCAAATCCGTGACCTCCAAAGTGGTGGCCTCGCGCAACTGGGATCTCTCCAGCGGCTGGCAGCGGGCGATCAACCTGACCTGGCGCTGGGATAACTTTACCCAGGGCAACGTCAGCAACACCACCATGCTGCTGTACCCCGGCGTCAGCTTCAACCGCACCCGTTCGCGCGGCGGGCTGATGCCGACCTGGGGCGACAGCCAACGCTATTCCATCGACGTGTCCGACACTTCCTGGGGCTCCGGCGTGGACTTCGCGCTGATGCAGGCGCAGAACGTCTGGATCCGCACCCTGGCCGACAAGCATCGCTTTGTAGCGCGCGGGCAGGTGGGCTGGATCGAAACCAACGACTTCGACAAGGTGCCGCCGGATCTGCGCTTCTTCGCCGGCGGTGACCGCAGCATTCGTGGCTACAAGTACAAAGACATTTCGCCGCGCGGCGACGACGGCAAGCTGACCGGCGCCTCCAAGATGCTGACCGGCTCGCTGGAGTATCAATACAACGTGACCGGCAAATGGTGGGGGGCGATGTTCGTCGATTCCGGTGAAGCGGTGAACGATATCAAGCAGAGCAACTTCAAGACCGGCGCCGGCGTAGGCGTGCGCTGGCAGTCGCCGGTGGGGCCGGTGAAGCTGGATATCGCCGCGCCCGTGGGGGACAAGGACACCCACGGGATGCAGTTCTACATCGGTTTGGGGCCTGAACTATGAGCCTGGTTAAAAAGATTTGCCTCGGATTTCTGGTCATTCTGCTGCTGCTGATCGGCGGACTGGCCTTTCTGGTGGGGACCACCACCGGTTTGCATATGGTCATCAACGGCGCGGCGCGCTGGGTGCCGGGGCTGGAGATCGCCGGCGTCAGCGGCGGCTGGCGCGATCTGACGCTGAAGGGCGTGAAGTATCAGATGCCGGGCGTGACGGTCAACGCCGGGCAGTTCCATCTCTCCCTCGATCTCTCCTGCTTTAAACGCAGCTCGCTGTGCGTCAACGCTTTGACCGCTCAGGACGTGGACGTGGCGGTGAACACCAAAGAGATGGCGCCCTCCGCGCCGGTGGAGGAGAGCAGTGAACCGACCACCAATCTCAGCACCCCTTATCCGATCACCCTGCGCCTGTTGGCGCTGAATAACGTCAAGGTCACCGTCGACGACACCGCCATTTCTCTGGCCGAGTTCCGCACCGGCGCGCAGTGGCAAGAGCGCGCGCTGACGCTGATGCCAACCAAGATCGGCTCGTTGCTGATCGCCTTGCCGAAAACGCCGCAAAATCCGTTGCCGGAAGCGGTGCAACCGGCGGTCGAGGTGGCGAAAAAGGTCGGTGAGCAGGTTACCGACGCGGCGAAACCGGCGCCGCAGCCGGAGGAGAAGCCGCTCGGCGAAACGCTGAAGGAACTGTTCGCCAAACCGCTGTTGCCGGATCTGCCGGACATCCGCCTGCCGCTGGATATCACCGTGAAAGAGATCAGCGGCGAACAGCTGCGCTTGACCGGCGATACTGACGTGCTGATCACGAGCCTGTTGCTGCAGGCCAGCACGCAGGATCAGCATATCCAGCTGGACAACTTCGACGTGAAGTCGCCGCAGGGCACGCTGTCGGTGCAGGGGCAGGCGACCCTGACCGGCGACTGGCCGGTGGCGCTGACCGCCAACAGCGCGTTGAATATCGACCCGTTGAAGGGCGAGAAGGTGAAGCTGAACATCGACGGCGGGTTGCGTGATGAGCTGAAGGTGGCGCTGAATCTGTCCGGCCCGGTCGGCGCCCAGCTCGATGTGCAAACCCGGCTGGCCGAAGCCGGCCTGCCGCTGGCGCTGACGCTGCAGAGCAAGCAGCTGAAATGGCCGCTGAGCGGCGAGGCGCAGTATCAGGTCAACGATTTCCGCCTGCGCTTTAACGGCAAGGCGACCGACTATGCGCTGTCGACGCGCGCCAATCTGAAAGGCCAGGATCTGCCGCCGGCGGTGCTGACGCTGGACGGCAAAGGCAACGTCGAGCAGTTCAAGCTGGAGCGCCTGCGCCTGGCGGCGCTGCAGGGCAATACCGATCTCACCGCGCTGGTGGACTGGAGCAAGGCCATCAGCTGGACCTCGCAATTGACGCTGAGCGGCATCAATACCGCCAAGCAGTGGCCGGAATGGCCGGCGAAACTCGACGGCAAGATCACCACGCGCGGCAGCCTGCACGGCGGCAGCTGGCAGCTGCAGGTGCCGGTGCTGCAGCTGGACGGCAACGTGAAGCAGAACAAGGTCACGGCGCGCGGCACGCTGAGCGGCAACGCCGCCGGGCAGTGGAAAATCCCCGGCATCGATCTGACGCTGGGGCGCAACCAGCTGAATGTCAAAGGACAGCTGGACGAGAAGAACTGGAACCTGGACGCCAACATCGACGCGCCGCGTCTGGACGGCGCGCTGCCGGGCCTCGGCGGCACCGCCAAAGGGCTGCTGAAGCTGCGCGGCAATCTGCAGGCGCCGCAGCTGCTGGCGGATTTGACCGCTTCCGGTTTGCAGTGGCAGGCGCTGCGCATCAACCGCGTGAAGATCGACGGCGACGTGCGTTCCACGGATCAGATCCAGGGGCAACTGGCGGTACGCGTCGAGCAGCTGAAGCAGGACGCGCTGGAGGTCAGCCTGCTGACCCTCGACGCCAAAGGCAGCGAGAAGCAGCATCAGCTGCAGTTGAAGATCGACGGCAAACCGGTCTCCGGCCAGCTGGCGCTGCAGGGCAGCTTCGATCGTCAGCAGCAGCGCTGGCGCGGCAATCTGAACAATACCCGCTTCGATACGCCGGTGGGGGAGTGGCGCCTGACGCGCGCCATCGCGCTGGACTACCTGAACACCGCGCAGAAGATCAGCGTCGGGCCGCACTGCTGGCAGAACCCGAACGCCGAGTTGTGCGTGCCGAAGACCATCGAAGCCGGCCAGAGCGGCCAGGCCAGCGTGGTGCTCAACCGGTTCGACCTGGCGATGATCAAGCCGTTCCTCGGCCCGGAGACCGCCCTGAGCGGCGTGTTCACCGGCCGGGCCGACGTCAGCTGGAAACCGGGCGGCGCGCTGCCGGAGGCGAAGGTCACGTTGGCCGGCAACGGCGTCAAGGTGGTGCAGCAGGTGCAGGGCAATGCGCTGCCGATCGCCTTCGATACGCTGACCCTCAACGCCGGCCTGAACAACGGCCGCGCGCAGGCCGACTGGCGGATCAAACTGACCAACAACGGCCAGTTCGACGGCAATATCCAGGTGGCGGATCCGCAGGTGCGGCGCACCATCAGCGGCAATGTCAATATCACCAACATCTCGCTGGCGCTGATCAACCCGGCGCTGATGAAGGGCGAAAGCGCGGCGGGCATGCTGAACGCCAACCTGCGCCTGGGCGGCAGCGCGCAGAAGCCGCTGGTGTTCGGCCGTCTGGCGTTGGATCGGGCGAAGGTGCAGGGCCACTGGATGCCGTTCGATATGACCGACGCGCGGCTGGCGGTGAATTTCAACGGCATGACCTCGACGCTGGAAGGGCTGCTCAGCACCACGCGCGGCCAGCTGAATCTGGCGGGCGATGCCGACTGGCGTGACATCAATGCCTGGAGTGCGCGCATTGCCGCCAAGGGCGACAAGCTGCGGGTGACGGTGCCGCCGATGATCCGCATCGACGTATCGCCGGATCTGGTGTTCGAAGCCACGCCGCAGCTGTTCTCGCTCAACGGCAAGGTCGATATTCCCTGGGCGCGCATCACGGTGCAGGAACTGCCGGAAAGCGCGGTGGGCGTCTCTTCCGACGAGGTGATGCTGGACGATCAGCTGAAGCCGATTCAACCGAAGACCGCCTCGATCCCGATCAACAGCAATCTGATGATCCACGTCGGCAACGACGTGCGGCTGGACGCCTTCGGCCTGAAAGCCCGCCTAAAGGGCGATTTGAAAGTGGTGCAGGACAAGAAAGGGCTGGGCCTCAATGGCCAGATTGACATCCCTTCCGGTCGCTTCCATGCTTATGGTCAGGATTTGATCGTGCGTAAAGGGCAGCTGATGTTCTCTGGCCCGCCGGATCAGCCGCTGCTCAATATCGAGGCGATCCGCAACCCGGAATCCACCGAGGACGACGTGACCGCCGGCGTGCGCGTGACCGGCCTGGCGGATGCGCCGAAGCTGGAAGTGTTCTCCGATCCGGCCAAATCGCAACAGGAAGCCCTGTCTTATCTGCTGCGCGGTCAGGGCTTAAGCAGTTCCGGCGCCGACGGCAACGCCATGACGTCGATGTTAATCGGCATGGGGGTTGCACAAAGTGGTCAACTTGTGGGTAAAATCGGCGAGGCATTCGGCGTGAGTAATTTGGCTCTGGACACTCAAGGGGGTGGCGACAATTCCCAGGTTGTCGTGAGCGGCTATGTCCTCCCAGGCTTACAAGTAAAATATGGGGTGGGCATTTTCGACTCGCTGGCCACGCTGACGTTGCGTTATCGCCTGATGCCTAAGTTGTATCTTGAAGCGGTGTCTGGTCTCGACCAGGCATTAGATTTGCTCTATCAGTTTGAGTTTTAGCGATGCGAATAATTGTCTACGGCAGTTTACGGCGCAAACAGGGAAACAGCCATTGGATGACCAACGCCCAATGGCTCGGCGAGCACGAGCTCGAAGGCTATCAGATTTATAATCTGGGCCATTACCCGGCGGCGATCCCTGGAGAGGGCACGATACATTGCGAAGTGTATCGTATTAACTCATCGATTCTGGCAGAGCTGGACGAACTGAAAAGCAACACCAAGGACTATAAGCGCGAGCTGATTCAGACGCCTTATGGGAGTGCGTGGATCTATCTGTATAAACACAGCGTGGACGGTTACCCGCGAATTACCAGCGGTGACTGGCTGAAACGCCTCGAAGATCAGTAATAAAAAAACACCGCTCAATGAGCGGTGTTTTTTCATCGGACGGCGGCGAAAATTACTTCTTGGCGGCGCGTTCGAAGGAGGCGATGATTTCCGCTTTCGCTGCGGCAGCGTCTGCCCAGCCTTCCACTTTCACCCATTTGCCTTTTTCCAGATCTTTGTAGTGCTCGAAGAAGTGAGCGATCTGGGCTTTCAGCAGTTCCGGCAGGTCGTTCACGTCTTTCACGTGATCGTACTCTTTGGTCAGCTTGCTGTGCGGTACCGCAACCAGCTTGGCGTCTTCACCGGCTTCGTCGGTCATCTTCAGCACGCCAACCGGACGGCAGCGGATCACGGAGCCCGGCTGCAGCGGATATGGGGTTGGGACCAGCACGTCAACCGGATCACCATCCAGAGACAGAGTGTGGTTGATGTAGCCGTAGTTGCACGGGTAGAACATCGCGGTGGACATGAAACGGTCAACGAACAGCGCGCCGGTTTCTTTGTCGATTTCGTATTTGATTGGATCGGCGTTGGCCGGGATTTCGATTACTACGTAGATGTCTTCCGGCAGGTCTTTGCCAGCTGGGACCAGATTCAAGCTCATGTCGGTTTCCTTTAATCATCAAACCAGAAATGGAGTGGCGGCTATTATAGCGGACTCTTTTGCGATTTCCTGCCCTTTTCATCGTCGAAAACCCAGTGTCTCTGCGCGCGGAGAATTTCCAGATTAATCCCGCCGCGGCATGAAGTTTTGCCTCCGCCTGCCGATAACTTCAACAAACAATAATGAGCCAGCAAAGCTGGCTCCGCGTTTTGCCACCCCTACTACGTCTGATCTCACTATTCTGAAGCCGGGAAGAACTCATGCTAAAAAAGATTACGGTGAAGGCTGGGCTGATCGCCCTGCTGAGCCTGATGACCATGCTGCTGATCATGGTCAGCGTTATTGGCGTCAACGCGATTAACGAAGGATCGCGCTCGATCCATACCTTAAACCAGATCCTCGGCGAAGAGCTGGGCTCGCTGGCCAACAGCTCCAACCTGACGCTGCGCGCCCGAACCGCCGCCTCGCTGGCGGTGCGCCAACGGGAGATCGGCCAGACTGATGTCTCCGACGCCACCGTCGGCCGCATCTACGGCTACCTCGAGCAGTCGAATAAGGAAATGGCGCGCTTTGTCGGCGTCGGCACCGTGACCGAGCGCGGCCGCGAACTCTCCAACCGCCTGCAAAACAGCTATCGCGCCTATCTGGAGCAGGGCGTGAAGCCTATGGCCGCCGCCATCAAGGCCGGTAAAATCGATGAGTACTACCATATTCAGGAGACCCGTATCTCTGCGTTGAGCATCGCGTTTGAAAAGGATCTCAGCGATTTCCGCAGCTTCGCCATGAAGCTCGGCGAGAAGCAGGTGTATGACGCGGAAAGCAACGCCAGCACCAAGATCTCGCTGATCGTGGTGGCGGGCCTGCTCAGCGTGCTGCTGGCGGTGCTGGCCTGGTTTGCGTTGCGGGTGATCATTTTGCGTCCGCTGGATGAGTCCATCGCGCAGCTGGAATACATCGCCGGCGGCGATCTGACCCATGAGATCCGCGGCGAGGGCGATACCGAGATGGGCCGCCTGGTGCGGGCGATGCAGCGCATGCAGCAGGCGCTGGCCAATTCGGTCAGCAAAGTGCGTGACGCCAGCAGCCAGATCGACACCGGTTCACGCGAACTGGCGGCCGGTAACCTGCATCTGGCGCAGCGCACCGAAGAATCGGCCGCTTCGCTGGAAGAGACTGCCGCCAGCATGGAACAGCTGACCTCGACGGTGAAAATGAACGCCGAGAACTGCGAGCAGGCCAATCAGCTGGCGCTGAGCGTGTCCGATATCGCCAACCAGGGCAGCGACGTGGTCAGCCAGGTCATGAGCAAGATGCAGGCGATCACCGACAGCTCGCGCCGTATTGCCGACATCATCAGCGTGATGGACGGCATCGCCTTCCAGACCAATATCCTGGCGCTGAACGCGGCGGTGGAAGCGGCGCGCGCCGGTGAACAGGGCCGCGGCTTCGCGGTGGTGGCCGGCGAAGTGCGCAATCTGGCGCAGCGTAGCGCCCAGTCGGCGAAAGAGATCAAAGGGTTGATCGAAGCGTCGCAGAACCGGGTGCAGGAAGGCGAGCAGATGGTGGAGTCGGCGGCGCAGACCATGAGCGGTATCACCGGTGAAGTGGGTCGGGTGACGGCGTTGATGCGTGAGATCTCGGCGGCGACGCGCGAACAAAGCAGCGGTATCGAACAGGTGAATCTGGCGGTGGCGCAGATGGATCAGGTGGCGCAGCAGAATGCGGCGCTGGTGGAAGAGTCGGCGGCGGCGACGCGCTCGCTGGAAGATCAGGCTCAGCTGCTGGCGCAGAGCATGGCGGCGTTCAAGCTGTAAGGCGATAAGGGTTCGGCGCGGCGCCGAACCCTTGCCAGTAACGCGTTACTCGTCCGGGTTTTCGGCGATGAAGCGTTCTGCGTCTTCTACCATCGACTTGGTGCCGACGAAGAATGGCGCGCGCTGGTGCAGTTTCACCGGCGTGATGTCCAGAATGCGATTTTTGCCGTCGCTGGCCTTGCCGCCGGCCTGTTCGGCCAGGAACGCCATCGGGTTGCATTCGTACAGCAGGCGCAGCTTGCCTTGCGGGTGGCTGGCGGTGCTTGGGTAGATGTAGATGCCGCCTTTCAGCAGGTTGCGGTGGAAGTCCGCCACCAGAGAACCGATGTAGCGCGAGGTATAAGGGCGCTGCGTCGCTTCGTCCTGCTCCTGGCAGTACTTGATGTATTTCTTCACGCCGAGAGGGAACTTGATGTAGTTGCCTTCGTTGATGGAATACATGTTGCCGCTCGCCGGGAAGCGCACTTTCTCGTGAGAGAGACAGAACACGCCCAGAGACGGATCGTATGTGAAGGCGTGGACGCCGTAACCGGTGGTGTACACCAGCATGGTGGACGAGCCGTAAACCACGTAACCCGCTGCGACCTGGGCGCTGCCCGGCTGCAGGAAGTCTTCTTCGGTCACCGGCGTGCCGACCGGCGTGATGCGACGATAGATAGAGAAAATCGTACCGACCGAGACGTTGACATCGATGTTGGACGAGCCGTCCAACGGATCCATCAATACGACATACTTGGCATTTTCAGCTCGCTCGCCGTCGAATATCACGATTTCATCTTCTTCTTCGGAAGCGATACCCGCAACTTCACCACGCGCTTTCAACGCCGCTTTCAGTTTTTCGTTCGCGTACAGGTCCAGTTTCATCTGAACTTCGCCCTGTACGTTGGACACCCCGCTGGTTCCCAGAATATCAACCAGGCCGGCCTTGTTGATGTCGCGGTGGATGATTTTGGCGCCCAGTTTAATTGCAGAAAGTAACGCGGTCAGCTCGCCGGTGGCGTGAGAGAAGTCGTGCTGTTTCTCGACGATAAATTCGCCTAACGTTTTCATGACACAATCCCTGAATCTACGGATGGATAGCGGCCTGTTAACAAACCGCCAACGTTTTCGCGTGCAGTGTAGCCCAAAGATGCGCGCCATTCATAGGCAAATCCATTTCTTCTGGACGATTCTGAGCGTTAGAATATGCCGACATTCGATGCACTCACATGAGAAACCTATGCGCATTCACATTCTTGGGATCTGTGGCACCTTTATGGGCGGGCTGGCGATGCTGGCGCGCTCACTGGGGCATGACGTCACCGGTTCGGACGCCAACGTCTATCCGCCGATGAGCACGCTGCTGGAGAACCAGGGGATCGATCTGATTCAGGGTTATGATCCCGCCCAGCTGGATCCGGCGCCGGATCTGGTGATCATCGGCAACGCCATGACGCGCGGCAACCCGTGCGTGGAGGCGGTGCTGGAGCGCGGTATCCCTTACGTTTCCGGCCCGCAGTGGCTGCACGACGCCGTGTTGCGCGATCGCTGGGTACTGGCGGTCGCCGGCACCCACGGCAAAACCACCACCGCCGGCATGGCGACCTGGATCCTCGAAGCCTGCGGCTACCAGCCGGGCTTCGTCATCGGCGGCGTGCCGGGCAACTTCGACGTCTCGGCTCGCCTCGGCGGCAGCCCGTTCTTCGTGATCGAGGCCGACGAGTATGACTGCGCGTTCTTCGACAAGCGCTCCAAGTTCGTGCACTACAGCCCGCGCACGCTGATCATGAACAACCTGGAGTTCGACCACGCCGATATCTTCGACGATCTGAAAGCCATTCAGAAACAATTCCACCACCTGGTGCGTCTGGTGCCGGGCAAAGGCAAGATCATCCTGCCGGACAACGACAGCCACCTGAAGCAGGTGATGGCGATGGGCTGCTGGAGCGAGCAGGAGCTGGTGGGCGAAGAGGGCGCCTGGCGCGCGCAGAAGCTGACGCCGGACGCCAGCCATTACGCGGTGTTCCTCGACGGTGAGCAGGTCGGCGAAGTGAAGTGGGCGCTGGTGGGCGAGCACAACATGCATAACGGCCTGATGGCTATCGCCGCGACTCGCCACGTCGGCGTGCAGCCGGCGGACGCCTGCCGCGCGTTGGGCGATTTCATCAACGCCCGCCGCCGTCTGGAGCTGCGTGGCGAAGCCAACGGCGTCACGGTTTACGACGATTTCGCGCACCACCCGACGGCGATCCTGGCCACTCTGGCCGCGCTGCGCGGCAAGGTCGGCGGTACGGCGCGCATTCTGGCGGTGCTGGAACCGCGATCCAACACCATGAAAATGGGCATCAGCAAAAACGATCTGGCGCCTTCGCTCGGCCGTGCCGACGAAGTGTTCCTGTTCCAGCCGCACCACATTCCGTGGCAGGTCGCGGAAGTGGCGGATGCCTGCGTGCAGCCGGCGCATTGGAGCGCGGATCTCGACACGCTGGTGGACATGGTGGTGAAAACCGCACAGCCGGGCGACCACATTCTGGTGATGAGCAACGGCGGTTTCGGCGGTATTCACGATCGCTTGCTGGACGCGCTGGCGAAAAAGCAGGAACCGAAGGTGACCTACTGATCGCTTAGCCGCATAAGCCTACCTAAGGGCCGCATTCGCGGCCTTTTTTACGCCCATAAAAAAGCCCTCGCGAGCGAGGGCAACGGGGTTCGTCGGATAGGACGACGAGAGGGTCTCTGGGAAATCGGCGTTTGCGTCAGAACTCGGCAGTGGCAGTGACGAGGGTAATCAGCTCTGCAAAGCCGTTCCCAGAGTTGTTATTTGTAAATCTCGGCGGTGGCGTGGTAGTTGCCTTCGTTACGGGCTTCGATCACGCGGTAGGCGGTCGCGCCTTTCGCGTCGGCTTTCTCCGACAACGCCTGGCGCATGTCGGTCGGCGCGCCGTCGATGCCGCTGACGGTAATGGTGCCGATAGATTGCAGATTGGCGGTCTGATCGTTAGTCACCAACTGGGCGGCAGACGCGCCGAAGGAGATGACGGACAGCAAACCGAGTGCAGCAACAGTAGTTTTCATGTTCATGATAGCGATCCTTGGTCATAACAGCCTGGAAGGGCTTGGCAGCGATTTTTATTCTTGAAGGCCGTTATGACAGCGTTTGATTCCAGAGATGTATTGCCCGTTGCCGGGTAATGCCGTTACTTATTTGTAGATTTCAGCGGTCGCGTGGAAGTTGCCGTCGTTGCGCGCTTCGATCACGCGGTAAGCGGTCGCCCCTTTGGCGTCGGCTTTGTCGGACAGTGCCTGGCGAATGTCGGAAGGCGCAGCGGCGACGCCGCTCACGGTGATCACACCGGCGGGCTGCAGTTTTGCGGCCTGGGTTGCATCAACAGATTGTGCTGCGAATGCACCAAAGGAAAGCATGGACAGAACGCTCAGGGTTGCAACGGTAGCTTTAATTTTCATCATCTCACCTCATCGTATTCTTTTATCAGTTCCAACGAACTGTGATTCAGTTCACGAAAATGAGTATACAGCTAGTAACGAGAAAAATTAATAGTTCGCTAACAGTTGCTAGTGAAACTTTAACCTCATGATCCTTATTTTTTATAACCGTAAGGAATAAAAAACGCTCATAAAACGATCTTTTGATGTTAAATTTATGTAATTTCAATAAGGTAAGTGATTTTGACCAAAAGTGCGGAAGATCACAGTGGGTACTGCTGGTTACATGGAGATGTCATGGAAATGTGTTGTTGCGGGATAAAAAAGCAGTGTTAAACGCGGTTGAAGGCTGGGAAGGTAACGCGAGGGTTAAAGAAGCGCTAACAAAATGCGGTTTACAGCCGCACTTTGTTAGCGCCAGGTTTCACAGCTCTTGTTCGAACACGCCCAAGATCGCTTCATGCAGCTTCTGAGCGGTAAAGCCGTTGGACGGGGTGACGAAAATCGTGTCGTCGCCGGCAATTGTGCCGAGGATACCCTGGGATTTACCCAGTGAGTCGAGCAGGCGGGCGATCAGCTGTGCGGCGCCCGGGCTGGTGTGGATCACCACGACGGCATCGTTATGGTCGACGTCGAGCACCAGATTCTTCAATGGGCTGGTGGTGGTCGGCACGCCGAGTTCGGCAGGAAGGCAATACACCATTTCCATTTTGGCATTGCGCGTACGTACCGCGCCGAACTTGGTCAGCATGCGCGATACTTTGGATTGGTTAATGTTTTCGAAGCCTTCTTCTTGCAGCGCCAAAACGATCTCGCCTTGAGAACTGAATTTTTCTTCTTTCAATAACGCTTTGAACGTCTTGATCAGATCTTCCTGTTTTGCGGGATTACGCATTTTGCACCGTGGAATGTTGATAGTGGAAGTCATGATTATGCATATAGATGAATTTTTATGCAACAAAGGCCGCCCCAAAGAAAATAAAAATGACCGGACGGCGAGGAAAGGGCGGCATTTTAACAAAATCCGGCCGCGATGAATATGCCCTTTTGACGACGGAAAATCGGCCTGCGGTGGTAAATAAAATGTTATTAAAATGATGTTGTTCTGATGTTGCGTAAGGGTGTAATGTAACGGCCGGTTAACTTGCTCGTGAATAACCTCGCACTATTTTTGATTAGTGTGCGCTATGCCCTTCATGCGTAAGCGATTTAATCTAAAATGGGCGCGACAGCGGCCGTTTTATTACACCTGCAGGCAAGAATTGGCTAATTTATTGTTTTGAAAGGTGTAATAACGTAAGGTCCGTAACCAACACATTCACGGCGCTTTATATATTTAAGATAATAAAGGAGTATAGGATGAAAGTTGCAGTTCTCGGTGCTGCTGGCGGTATCGGCCAGGCCCTCGCCCTTCTACTCAAAACCCAGCTTCCTTCAGGTTCTGAACTCTCTCTCTACGACATTGCCCCCGTTACCCCAGGCGTTGCCGTCGACTTAAGCCACATCCCAACCGCAGTTAAAATCAAAGGCTTCAGCGGCGAAGACGCGACTCCGGCTCTGCACGGTGCGGACGTGGTGCTGATTTCCGCCGGCGTGGCCCGTAAGCCAGGCATGGATCGCTCTGACTTGTTCAATGTTAACGCCGGCATCGTGCGTAACCTGATTGAGCAAGTGGCGAAAACCTGCCCGAAAGCCTGTATCGGCATCATCACCAACCCGGTTAACACCACGGTCGCCATCGCGGCGGAAGTGCTGAAAAAAGCCGGCGTTTACGACAAGAACAAACTGTTCGGCGTGACTTCGCTGGATATCATCCGTTCCAATACCTTCGTGGCCGAGCTGAAAGGCAAGCAGCCTGAAGAACTGAACGTGCCGGTGATCGGCGGCCACTCTGGCGTGACCATCCTGCCTCTGCTGTCGCAGATCCCTGGCGTGAGCTTCACCGATCAGGAAGTGGCGGATCTGACCAAACGTATTCAGAACGCCGGCACTGAAGTGGTGGAAGCCAAAGCCGGCGGCGGGTCTGCAACGCTGTCCATGGGCCAGGCGGCCGCCCGTTTCGGTCTGTCTCTGGTGCGTGCGCTGCAGGGCGAGAAAGGCGTTGTGGAATGCGCTTACGTTGAAGGCGACGGCAAATACGCTCGCTTCTTCGCGCAGCCGCTGGTGCTGGGCAAGAACGGCGTTGAAGAACGCAAAGATATCGGCACCCTGAGCGCCTTCGAGCAGAAAGCGCTGAACGAGATGCTGGACGTGCTGCATAAAGATATCGAACTGGGCGAGAAGTTCATCAATAACTGATCGACACCGATAGTCAGCCGATAAACGCCGCCGGACGCTGTTCCGGCGGTTTTTTTTGCCCCGCGTTCACGATTTGATGCGTGCTTTGCGATCCAGCAGGCAATCGCTGTGCGGATCGTAATAGCGGCTTGGCCAGATCTCCGAAGGGTGGATGCCTATCGCTTCGGCGATCAGCCATTCCCCCTTTGGCCACGGGCGCGACAGCGCATTGGCCAGCGTCGATGAGCTTAATCCGGCCTTGCGCGACACTGCCGCCAGCGTGGTGCCCTGCTTGCGTAGCGCCGCGATGATATCTGCCGGATGCCAATCTGGGTTCCTTGAATTCATGTTTACATTCCTTTTCTGATTAGCCAAAGTTGCGTTAGTGGTATAACTAACGGGTCATGGTTAAGCGTTTGAACAACGTGAAACGCTTATTAGGAAACAAGAATACCATTAAATTTCCTAAAAAATACCCAAGTAATTTCCAAAAAACGACATTGCCCACTATTGCCCAGAGATGATGGCTATGAAAAACGAGTGGTTTGCCGCCAAGGAACTGACAGGCATCGCAGGATTACCCTCCTCACCACAGGGAATCAATCTGATGGCCCGACGCGAAGGCTGGATCAGCCGCAGGCGTAAAGGCGTGCAGGGAAAAGCGTTGGAGTACCATATCGACAGCCTGCCTCCAGGCGTGCGTAACCTGCTGGCGCTGAAAGAAGACGGGGCGACATATGACGTAGAACGCCAGGATCCGTTGGCGGTCTGGATCGAGTATTACTACCATTTGACGGAGAGCGAGCGCGAGAAAATGGTGGCTTTCCTGATGCGGGAAGGGATTGGCGGCCTGCTGGCGCGTATCGACGAAGATAGCAATACCTAGGCAGGCCCGCGTGGGCGGGCCTGATGAATGTATTAAGAAATTAAAATTTCTTAAAAATCGCGTTGTACCGCCAAATGGGCCAAGCCCTCCAGCGCTGTACGGTGCTCTGATGCCGGCAAGACCTGCAGCGCGGCGATCGCCTTATCGGCTTCTTCCTCGGCGCGTTTGCGGGTGTATTCCAGCGAACCGCATTGCTGCATCGCCTGCAGCACCGGCTCCAGCAGGTGGCGGCCGTTGCCTTGCTCAATCGCGCCGCGGATCATGTCACGCTGGGCGTCGTCGCCGTTGTGCATCGCGTGCAGCAGCGGCAGGGTCGGTTTCCCTTCGTTCAGATCGTCGCCGGTGTTTTTGCCCAGCGTGCTGCCGTCGGCGCTGTAGTCGAGCAGATCGTCGATCAGCTGGAAAGCGGTGCCGAGGTAGCGGCCATAATCTTGCAGCGCCTGTTCTTGCTCAGCGCTGGCGCCGGACAGGATCGCCGACGATTGCGCCGCCGCTTCAAACAGACGGGCGGTTTTGCTGTAGATCACCCGCATATAACTTTCTTCGCTGATGTCGGGATCGTGCACGTTCATCAACTGCAGCACTTCACCTTCGGCGATGACGTTGACCGCTTCCGACATCAGCGCCAGCACGCGCAGGGATTCCAGGCTGGTCATCATCTGGAAGGCGCGGGTATAGATAAAGTCGCCGACCAGCACGCTGGCGGCGTTGCCGAACGCCGCGTTGGCGGTGGCTTTGCCGCGGCGCATGTCCGACTCGTCGACGACGTCGTCATGCAACAACGTGGCGGTATGAATGAATTCGATCAGGGCGGCTACGGTGACGTGCTTGTTGCCTTCGTAGCCCAACGCCCGCGCCGCCAGGACGGCGATCATCGGCCGGATGCGCTTACCGCCACCGCTGATAATGTAATAGCCAAGCTGATTGATGAGCGTGACATCGGAATTCAGCTGTTCGAGAATTGTTGCGTTCACGGCCGCCATATCTTGCGCGGTTAACTCGGTAATTTGCTCTAGGTTCATTGTGTTTTTTTCAGCTGTGTTTCTCTTCACCGCGTTGAGATCGCTGCTCACATCGGTACATGGCGGTAACTGTCCCTATGATTGTACTTGAAAAACGGTTCAGATAAACGCCACGAAAGAAACTGCGCTTTTTTTCTTCTTTTTTCTCCTTCTGGTCTTATTCCGCTCTTGTCATGCGCCGCTTTTTTGCGTAGAATTCGCGCCCTATTGTGAATATTTATAGCGCGCTCTGAACTAACACAGTCGGGCACGCGGAAAGCGGAGTTTTATATGTACGCGGTTTTCCAAAGTGGTGGTAAACAACACCGAGTAAGCGAAGGTCAGACCGTTCGCTTGGAAAAGCTGGACATCGCAACTGGTGAAGCGGTTGAGTTTGACCAGATTCTGATGATCGCTAATGGCGAAGATATCAAAATCGGCGTTCCTTTCGTCGATGGCGGCAAGATCAAAGCTGAAGTCGTTGCTCACGGTCGTGGCGAGAAAATTAAAATCGTTAAGTTTCGTCGTCGTAAACACCACCGTAAGCAGCAGGGCCACCGTCAGTGGTTCACTGACGTTAAAATCACCGGCATCAGCGCTTAAGTTAGGAGAGCGGATTAATGGCACACAAAAAGGCTGGCGGCTCGACTCGTAACGGTCGCGATTCAGAAGCTAAACGTCTGGGCGTAAAACGCTTTGGCGGCGAAGCAGTACTGGCAGGCAGCATCATCGTTCGTCAGCGCGGCACCAAATTCCACGCTGGTACCAACGTGGGTTGCGGCAAAGACCACACTCTGTTTGCTTTGAAAGACGGTAAAGTCAAATTCGAAGTTAAAGGCCCGAGCAATCGTAAATTCATCAGCATCGAAGCTGAATAATTTTTCGAGCCTTACGAAATAGATGTAAGCCCCGCAATTCGTTGCGGGGCTTTTTACATTTATGGGTTGCCTGAGGGCAGGCCCGTCAGCGTTGGCGAAGGTGATATGGATACGAAGCAGCAGGTCGGCGTTGGTATTTCTTTGGCGTTAACCACGGCGGTTTGCTGGGGCGCGTTGCCGATCGCGATGAAAGAAGTGTTGGTGGTGATGGAGCCGTTTACCGTTGTCTGGTATCGCTTTACCATGGCCGCCATCGGTTTGGGCGTGATCCTTGCGGTGCGCGGCAAGCTGCCGCCGCTGACGATGTTCCGCCAGCCGCGTTGGCTGCTGCTGTTGGCGATCGCGACGGCGGGGCTGCTGGGCAACTTTGTGTTCTTCAGCTCCTCGCTGCAATACCTGAGCCCGACGGCGTCGCAGGTGATTGGCCAGCTGTCGCCAGTCGGTATGATGTTCGCCAGCGTGCTGATTTTAAAAGAGCGCATGCGCATCACCCAGGTCATTGGCGCCCTGATGCTGATTTGCGGGCTGATGCTGTTTTTCAACGTCAGTCTGATAGAGATCTTCACCCGGCTGACGGACTACACGCTGGGCGTCATGCTGGGCGTGTGCGCGGCGATGGTCTGGGTGAGCTATGGCGTGGCGCAGAAGGTGTTGCTGCGCCGGCTGGCTTCGCCGCAGATCCTGGTTATGTTGTACACTTTATGTGCGATTGCATTGTTCCCTCTGGCCAAACCCGAGGTGATTTTCCAGCTTAGCGGCTGGCAATTGGCGTGCCTGCTGTTTTGCGGCGCCAACACGCTGATCGGCTATGGCGCGCTGGCGGAAGCGATGGCGCGCTGGCAGGCGGCGCAGGTGAGCGCGTTGGTTACGCTGACCCCGCTGTTTACCCTGCTGTTTTCAGATTTATTGGCGCTGGCTTGGCCCCAGGCATTCGCCATGCCGACGCTGAACATCGTCGGCTATGTCGGTGCGTTTGTGGTTGTGGCGGGCGCCATGTTTTCCGCAATTGGTCACCGGTGGTGGCCGCGACGGGCAGACCCCCCCCTGGTTGCTCCTTTGAAGCAGCCCGGTGAATGATTTACGGAGACGGTAAATGAAGTTTGTAGATGAAGCAGCGATTCTGGTCGTTGCAGGCGACGGCGGCAACGGGTGCGTCAGCTTCCGCCGCGAAAAATATATCCCGAACGGTGGGCCTGACGGCGGTGACGGCGGCGACGGCGGCGACGTCTACCTGCTGGCGGACGAGAACCTTAACACCCTGATCGACTACCGCTTTGAGAAGTCTTTCCGCGCCGAACGCGGCCAGAATGGCCAGAGCCGCGACTGTACCGGCAAACGCGGTAAAGACGTCATCATCAAGGTGCCGGTCGGCACGCGCGTGAAGGATCAGGGCACCGGCGAGATCCTCGGCGACATGACCCGCCACGAGCAGAAGCTGATGGTCGCCAAAGGCGGCTGGCACGGTCTGGGTAACACCCGTTTCAAATCTTCGGTCAACCGTGCGCCGCGTCAGAAGACGCTGGGCACCGCCGGCGAAGCGCGTGACCTGTTGCTGGAGCTGTTGCTGCTGGCCGATGTGGGCATGCTGGGGCTGCCGAACGCCGGCAAATCGACCTTCATCCGCGCGGTGTCCGCCGCCAAGCCGAAGGTGGCCGATTATCCGTTTACCACGCTGGTGCCGAGCCTGGGCGTGGTGCGCATGGATCACGAGCAGAGCTTTGTGGTCGCCGACATTCCGGGGCTGATCGAGGGCGCCTCCGAAGGCGCCGGCCTGGGTATTCGTTTCCTGAAACACCTGGAGCGTTGCCGCGTGCTGCTGCACCTGGTGGAC
>NZ_JALBYS010000055.1:0-25886 GCF_022678525.1 Serratia sp. PGPR-27
ATGTTGATCCGGCGGGGGGATCAGGCGTTGACGGTCACGTTGATGCGCGGCGTACCGGCCAGCACCGACAGCGCGTCGGCGTTTTCGATGGTGATGTATTTGCCTTTCACGCTGAGGATTTCGCTTTTCTGGAAGCGACCCAGCAGGCGGCTGATGGTTTCCACCGTCAGCCCAAGGTAGTTGCCGATGTCGCCGCGGGTCATGGTCAAACGGAACTCGCGCGGTGAGAAGCCGCGCTCCGCAAAGCGGCGCGACAGGTTGTAAACGAACGCCGCCAGGCGCTCTTCGGCGTTTTTCTTCGACAGCAGCAGGATCATGTCCTGGTCGCCTTTGATCTCGCCGCTCATCAACCGCATGATCTGCTGACGCAGGTTCGGCATTTTGCCGGACAGATCGTCGAGGGTCTCGAACGGGATCTCGCACACCATCGAGGTTTCCAGCGCCTGAGCGAAGCTCGGATGCTTCAGGCCGCCGATGGCGTCGAAGCCTACCAGGTCGCCCGCCAGGTGGAAGCCGGTGATCTGCTCATCGCCTTGCTCGGTGATGGTGTAGCTTTTAATGGTCCCGGAACGGATCGCGTACAGCGATTTCAGCTCGTCGCCAGCCTTGAACAAGGTCTGGCCTTTCTGGATGGGCTTCTTCCTCTCGATAATGTTGTCGAGCTGGTCCAGCTCGTGAGCATTGAGGGTGAAAGGAATGCACAGCTGGCTGATGCTGCAGTCCTGGCAATGGATCGCACAACCACCAGACTGGATACGACGAATCACGCGTTTTTCCGGGATCATAGATTACGCTCATTCAATAATTGATATGAGTCAATTTTAACATCTTTTGCTGCAGCTGATAAGGGTGGCATTAGCATGAATAGGGGTATTGTGTGCGAATTTTGCGCACACATGCCGCCGATTATTCTGTATCGGACTGAAGTTATGAGTATTATTTGTGACTTATGCGTTTTATTCACACAAGTTATTAATAGTGCCCTGCGGGCACGAGCGCGGCGTTGGGCACTGTGCTTTATTAAGCAGCGCCAAACAATGGCGCTGGATAAGCCGATCGCAGCGGCTACAGCAAACTTTTCGGCAGGTAGCCTTCATGCTGCAGCAGCCACTGCTTGCGCTGTACGCCGCCGGCATAGCCGGTCAGCGCGCCCTGCGAACCGATCACTCGATGGCAGGGCACCACGATGCTGATCGGATTTGAACCGTTGGCCATGCCGACGGCGCGCGAGGCGGTCGGACGGCCGATGCGTTGCGCCAGCTGGCCGTAGGTCAGGATCTCGCCACAGGGGATTTGGCGTAGCTGTTGCCAGACGGTGCGCTGGAACTCGGTGCCGGCGGTCATCACCGGCAACCGATCGATAATGCTCAGTTCCCCGGCGAAATAGCGCTGCATGGCGTCGGTCAGCCCGCTGGGATCGCGCTGTTCGCGCAGGGTAAACCGATCGGCGCGGTAGTGGGTGTTCAGCAGCTTCATCAGGCGCGCTTCGTGATCGGTCCAGTCGATCGCCCGCAGGCGCCCCTGTTCATCGGCAATCAGCACCAGTTCTCCCACCGGCGTGGCGGTACGATCAATCAAAAAAGTCTGCATCTGGCTCACTCCTCAGTTTAGTGTGGCGATTATCGCATGAAATGGGAGGGAGCGATGGCGGATTTCGGACATGCTGATGGGCAACCGCAGGGTTGCCCGAATAGCCGGCTTACGGTAAGGCGGGGAGTTATTGTGCGATAAATTTATAAAATAAATTTATAAGTCATCAAGACAAGTTGCGTCTTGTTTATTATTTCAGCAGGCAGTAACGCTTTGTGCTTACTTATAGCTGATAGTCACGCGCTTTAAATGGGGATCGTTATTCACCAACTCACTGCTGACGGCAGAAACTAATTCTTTTGGCATCTCTTTTAACGAAGAGGATATATACCCGTTCTGATATTCCGTCACTTTACCGAAGCAGCTGGAGATAAGCTTTTCATCCTGATGTTTGACGGTGCAGGCCGGTGTGGTAATGGCGCCGGTGAAGCGCACGACGCCAGAGGCGACCTGGCTGCCGGAAAGCGGTTTTGCTTGCAGAGCGAAGGGCAGAATGACCAATGCGCTTAATACGGCTAAGTAATGGTTCATACGCTGTTCCTTTCAGAGTAAAAACACTGCCAATTAAAAAACAAGCGCGCTTGTTTTCATAAAATAAGCTATTTCGTCTGGCGAAATAAAAACGAATGGGCAAAAATCCTACTGCCCGCATTCAATGAATTTGATAATAGGGAGGTAGGATGAGTAAAACCATGATTTGGATCATAGTGAAGACCGGTTAATGATTTCAGGCGCGGGCGGGATAACAGGCTGTGATCGTTCTCTCAGGAAAGTCGGGCAATGGCAGCCGTTTTCGCCCTCGTTGCGCGGCCGCAGCAACGGGGGCGAGAGCGGGATTACAGCATGCCGCTGCTGCCGCAGATGCGGATCTTTTCCGCCACCACTTCTTTCATCGCCAGCTTGCCGGGGACGATGTATTTGCGCGGATCGTTGGCGTCCGGGTGCTGCGAAAAGTAGCTTTTTACCGCATCGGCGAAGGCGATTTTCAGTTCGGTGGCGACGTTGACCTTGCAAACGCCGAGCGAGATCGCGCGCTTGACCATTGCTTCCGGAATGCCGGAGGCGCCATGCAGCACCAACGGCACGTCCACCTGTTCGCGGATCAGCGCCAGGCGTTCGAAGTCCAGCTTCGGTTCGCCGTGGTACAGGCCGTGGGCGGAACCGATCGCCACCGCCAGTGAGTCGATGCCGGTGGCGGCGACAAACTCGCGCGCGGCGGCCGGATCGGTATAGAAGCTGTCCGCCGTATCGACGATCAAATCGTCTTCCTGCCCGCCCAGGCGACCCAGCTCCGCCTCCACGCTGGCGCCGTAGCGGTGACACAGGGCGACCGCGGCGGCCACCTTGGCGATGTTCTGTTCAAACGGCAAGTGGGAAGCGTCGATCATTACCGAGCGAATGCCGCTTTTTACCTTGTGCTCGATGTCGTCCAGTTCTTCGTGATGATCGAGATGCAGCGCCAGCGGCAGATCGTAGCGGTGCGCGGCCGATTGGCAGATGCCGATCAGGTAGTCGGTGCCGGCATAGCTGAAGGTGCCGGGCGTGCCGGCCATGATCACCGGCGAGCGCAGCTCGGCGGCGGTCTCCGCCACTACCTGCACGGTTTCCAGATTGTGGACGTTAAACGCCGGCACGGCGTAACCCTGGCGCTGCGCCTTGAGCAGCATGTCTCGGTTGGCTATCAGATACATGGGATCTCCTTACAGCTCGAGGGAAGGAAAACGGTAAATCGTCACGCCTTTCACCACCCGGTTAACCTCGCCGGTCGGGCAAGGGTTGTCCGGGGTCAGCCCCAGCGCCAGCGAACTCTCGAAGGCCAGCATCTGGCTGAACAGCAGATACGGGAACAGCAGCCAGATATCGTCAGCGGCATCGTGCATATGCAGCAGGGCATCGGCGAGAGGTTGGCGTTCGCCGGTCAACCCGACCAGCTGCATCGCCTGCCCATCGCGCTGCAGCTCGTTCCACAGGTCGCGGTCATACTGACGGGCGTAGTCGTGGTGGGAGAACATCAGCACCACCAATGTCTGGCCGTCGACCATAAATTTCGGGCCGTGGCGCAGGCCGAGCGGCGAGTCGTAGCGCGTAACGATGCGGCCGGCGGTCAGCTCCAGCATCTTGAGCGAAGCCTCTTCGGCGAGGCCGGTAAAGCAGCTGCCGCCGAGGGTGATATAACGGCGGAAACCGCTGGCGGCCAGCGCCTTCACCTGCGGCTGCAGCGTTTCGCGCAGTGTGCGGCAGCGCTGCACCATGGCGTTCAACGGCGCCTGGGCGGCCTCAAGCGACGTTGGGCCGAGCAGCAGCGCGGCGCTCAGCATCATGCAACTGAAGCTGGAGGTCATGGCGAAGCTCTGATCGTTGGCGCCCTGCGGCATTACCAGCGAGCAGACGTTGCCACGCTGATGCGCGTACTGCGCCAGCCGGCTGTCCGGGTTGCACACCAGCATCAGATGATAGCTTTCCGGCAGCAATTGATCGGCCAGCTCCACCGTCGCCACGCTTTCCGGGCTGTTGCCCGAACGGGCGAAGGAGACCAGCAGCGTCGGCCGGTCAGGGTCGAGATACTGCAGCGGGTTGGCGACAATATCGGTGGTGCCGTAAGCCACCACGTCGCGGCCGGTGCGTTCGCGCAGCCAGGGGGCCAGGGCGCGGCCGGCAAATGCCGAACTGCCGGCGCCGCACAGCACGATTTGCAGGCGCGGATTGGCCAGCAGCGGCGCCAGGAACGGCTGCCACTGCGCCTGTTGATCCTGCAGTTGGCGATGCAGCGTCGCCCACAAATCCGGCTGTTGCCAAATTTCTGCGGCGGTATGCCAGGCGTTGCGCTGCTTCAGCCAATTCGTCTCGTAAGAGAAATACGCGTTCATGATGACAGCTCCTTAAAAAGCCTCGGTTAACGGTCGGCGATAATCACGTCGATCCCTAAATGGTGCAGCGCCTGCAGATAGTGTTCAGGAATGCGGCTGTCGGTGACCAGGCGGTGGATCTGGCCGATGTCGCGGATCATGCAAAAGCTGGTGCGGCCGAATTTGCTGGCGTCGGCGATGGCGATGACTTCGCGCGCCACCTCGCACATCACCCGGTTCAGCTGCGCTTCGCCCGGATCCGGCGTGGTGATGCCGCTCGCGAGATCGAAGCCGTCGACGCCGAGAAAAAGCTTGTCGAACCGATACTGGCGCAGCTGTTGTTCGGCGGCGGGGCCGTACAGCGACCAGGCTTTGCGGCGCACGCTGCCGCCGACCACCATCAGGTCGATCTCCTCGTTGTTGGCCAGTTCGAAAGCGATGTTGAGCGCGTTGGTCATCACCACCAGATCCTTTTTCCCCGCCAGCTGCGGCGCCATTTGGCTGGTGGTGGAGCCGGAGTCGAGGATGACGGCGTCGCCGTCTTCAATCAGCGCCGCCGCCGCGCAGGCGATGGCGTGTTTTACGTCGCGATTGATGCGGCCCTTGTCCTGCAGCGGGCGGTCGAAGGCGAACTGTTTGTTCAACATGGCGCCGCCGTAGGCGCGCACCGCGCAGCCGTGTTTTTCCAGCTGGCGCAGATCGCTGCGGATGGTGACGCTGGACACCGAAAACTGCTGGCTAAGCTGCTCCACGCGCACCGTGCCCTCGCGGCACAGCTGGTCGATAATTAATTCCCGGCGTTTTGCGGTATTGATCATTAATGCAGACTCCTGATTTACCTGTAGCCGTGCCCGACCGCGGCTTAATAAGCCGCAGCGATACCGACCGGAGCGCTTTCAGTTGTTCGTGGCGAATTACAGCAAACGAAACACTGAAATGCAATCGATTAATTTTAAAATATCTATATCTATCAGTTGGTTATATTTGATTTTGCTTTCGGTTGAGCGGCAACCGAAAGCGGTGTTAACGCAAAGTGAAAACGGCAAATTCGTTATTTTTCAGTCGCCAATTCCCAGCGCTTATTCATTCAGTCCATCGATGCCGAAAGCCGCAGCGATCGCTCGACAACCGCCGGGCTTTCACTGTTTTTTTTTATGCCGGTGCGCTTAAAAGCGCTGCGCCGCGCACGCCGCTGCTGTCACCGTGCACCGGCGGGAACACCGCCGCCGGTTCCACGCCCGGCAGCAGCCAGCGCCGCATCGCCGGCGGCAACAGCCGATACAGCTCGCCGACGTTGGACAGCCCGCCGCCCAGCACGAAGGCATCGACGTCCAGCAGCAGCTGTAAGCCGGCCAGCGCGCTGGCCAGGATGTCGACGTACATGGTCATCAGCTGTTGTGCGAGCGCATCACCGGCACGATAGCAGGCGACCAGCGCCGGCACGTCGGCGGCCGGATGGGAGAAATGGCGGCTCAGCGCCAGCAGCCCGCTGCCGGAGACGTAGCGTTCAAAGCAGCCAGTCAGCCCGCAGTTGCAGCTGAACAGCGGCAGATCGTAACGCTGCGCCAGCTGGGCCGATATCGGCATATGGCCCCATTCGCCCGCCACGCCGCTGCGCCCCTTGTGCAGTTGCCGGTTCACCACCAGGCCGCCGCCGGCTCCGGTGCCGATGATGGCGCCGAACACCAGCGGCAGGTGCGCGGTTTGCGGCGTGCTGGCTTCCGACAGCGCGAAGCAGCGGCAGTCGTTCTCGATGGCGATAGGTCGCGCCAGCGCCTGCGTCAGGTCATCCGCCAGGCAATGGCCGGTCAGGCAGGGCACGTTGACCGCTAACTGGCGGCGGCTGACGGGATCGGTGATCCCCGGTAAACCGATGCCGATGCTGCCGCGCGTGTGCAGTTTGCGATCCGCCTGCTCGGCCAGCCCGGCGATGCAGGCCACGAACTCGCCGTAATCGCCGGTTGGGGTGCGCACCCGCTGGAGCAGCACCTGATTGAACCGGCGATCGTAAGCGGCCATTTCAATTTTGGTGCCGCCGATGTCGAAGCCGTAACGCATCTCTCTCATCGCCATGCTTTAGGCTCCGCTCAGGGCGATCACCGCCGCCTCGCGGCGCGCGCGTTCGGCGGCGAACACCATCAGATGGCTCTCCAGCGCTTCCGCCGGGCCGGCCAGCACCTGGCTCGGATCGTTGGCGCGAATAGCCGCGATAAAGTGCTGCATCAGGTAGTAGTCGCCGCCGCCGTGGTCGGCCATGGCGTGCAGATCCTGGCCGGCGTCGGTGTCGTAATGCGTTTCACCGTCGTCGAGGAACGAGGTGATGCGAATATGGCGGCCGTCGCCCTCCAGGCAGCCGCGGCTGCCAAAGATGCGGGTGTGCCGATCTTCGTGGCGGGTAAAGGCCGTCATGGTGAACGACGCGGTGCGGCCGCCGGCGAACTGCATGTTGACCACCTGATGGTCGACCACGTTATTGTCGCAGCGGTAGACGCAGCGGCCGTAAGGCCCGTCTCGCAGCGCCGCCCGCAGCGTCGTCTGGTCGGGTTCTGGCGTCAGCACGCGCAGAAAACCGGGCGTGGCCTTGTGATTGTCGCCCAGATAGATGCGTTTGGCGGAATAGGGGCAGTTTGCCTCTACCGCGCAATCCAGGCAGTTGTCCGCCGCGCCGGCCGGTTGGTTTTCCTGGCGGAAGTGGCGCAGGTTGCCGAAGGAGCTGACCTGTTCGCAGGGCTGCTCCATCACGTAGCGGATCCAGTCGATGTCGTGGCAGGATTTCTGCAGCAGCATAAAGGCGGCCTGCCGATCGTTGCGCCAATTGCCGCGCACGAAGGAGTGCGCCTGATGCCAGTAGCCGACCGGTTCCAAATGTTGCAGGCTGATGATGTCGCCGATCGCGCCGTCGCGCAGCAGCTGCTTGAGCTTTTGGGTATAGCGGGTGTAACGCAGCACGTGGCCGACCGAGAAGATCAGCTTTTGGCGCGTCACCTCGGCGACGATGGCGCGGCACTCGTCGGCGTCCGGCGACAGCGGTTTTTCCAGCAACATGGCGTAGCCCAGGCGGGCGAAGGCCAGCGCCGGTTCGAGGTGCATCTGATCCTGGGTGCAGATCAGCACCGCGTCGGCCAGCTTGCCGGCGCCGGCGGCCTGACGCCAGTCGGTGAAGACGTTTTCCGGCACGATGGCATGCTGCGCCACGAACGGCTCGCGGTAGGCGTCGCGCGGTTCCGCTACCGCCACCACCTGCATCAAATCGGGATGCGCCAGCGCATAGCGCGAGTAGATTTCACCGCGCGCCCCGGCGCCGATCACCAGCACCCGCACCGGGCGATGGGCAAAGCTGTTGGGTTGTGTTGACGACATTGCTGGATACTCCGCTGTTGTTATTTGAGGTTTTGGCCGCTGAGCTCGTCGAACAAATGCGCGCGCGTCAGATCGAATGCCAGATGAATGTTTTCGCCGAGGCGCGGCTCCCAATCCGGCAGCGACGCCATGCGCAGCACGAAGCGCAGATCGGCCAGTTCGCAGTGCAGCAGCTCTTCGTTGCCCATGCGCTCGATAGTGACGATCTGCGCCGGGAAACAGTTGGCGCTGCCGGGCGCGCACAGCCGCAAGGACTCCGGCCGGATGCCGAGACACACCCGCGCATGCGGGTAGTCCGCCAATTGCCGTTGCAGCGCAGGCGGCAGATCGAGCTGGTGCTGCAGGCCGATACGCAGCCGTACCGTTTGGCCGTCGCGCACGATCGCCAGATCGTGCAAATTCATCGACGGGCTGCCGATAAACTCGGCGACGAAACGGTTGGCGGGGTGGTGGTACAGGTTGATCGGTTTATCCACCTGCATGATGGCGCCGCGGTTCATCACGCAAATGCGATCGCCCATGGTCATCGCCTCGACCTGATCGTGGGTGACGTACACCATGGTGGCAGCGGCGCCTTCCTGCTTCAGCTGGTTGTGCAGTTCGATCAGTTGCACGCGCATCGACACCCGCAGCTTGGCGTCGAGGTTGGACAGCGGCTCATCGAACAGGAACACCTTGGGTTTGCGCACGATGGCGCGGCCGACCGCCACCCGCTGGCACTGGCCGCCGGAGAGCTGGCCCGGCTTGCGCTGCAGCAGATTGGTGATCTCCAGCTTTTCCGCCGCGTCGCGCACCCGGCGGTCGATCTCGGCCTTGCTCTCTTTGCCGATCAGGCCGAACGCCATGTTCTTGTACACCGTCATGTGCGGGTACAGCGCATAGTTCTGGAACACCATGGCGACGCCGCGATCCTTCGGCATGCTGTCGTTGACGCAGCGATCGTGGATCAGGATCTGCCCCTCGCTGACGCTCTCCAGCCCGGCGATCATCCGCAGCAGGGTGGATTTGGCGCAGCCGGACGGGCCGACGAACACCATAAATTCCCCATCCTCAATGTCCAGATCGACGCCGTGCAGCGCGTGGAAACCGTTGGGGTACACTTTTTTAACGCTATTTAACTGAATTCCGGCCATGTCGTTTACCTTGTCTGCGCGTTAGCCTTTCACCCCGGCGCTGGCGATGCCCTGGATGAAATAGCGTTGGAAAATAATGAACAGCATCAGCATCGGGATCACCGCCATCAGCGCCCCGGCCATCAGCAGCGGGTATTCCACCCCGGCGCGGCTGGAGAGCGAGGCCAGCCCAACCGGCAGCGTCAGCTTCTCGGTGGTGGTATTGACGATCAGCGGCCACATCAGGTTGTTCCAGCTCCACAGGCCGTTGATGATGACGCAGGCGATAATGCCGGGCCGGATCAGCGGCAGCATGATGCGCCAGAAGATGGCGAAGTAGCTGTAACCGTCGATCAGCGCCGCTTCCTCCATCTCCTTCGGCACCGCCAGGAAGAACTGGCGCAGCAGAAAGGTGGCGTAAACGCTGAAAATGCCCGGCAGCACCAGCCCGGTGATGCTGTTGACCAGCCCCAGCTTCTGCACCACCAGGAATTGCGGGATCAGAAACGCCTGTCCGGGCACCATCAGGATCGACACGCACACCAGAAACACCGCGTCGCGGCCGCGAAAATGCAGGCGCGAGAAGCCATAGGCGGCCAGGGTGGCGATCGCCATCTGCAGGGTGACGGTGAAGAAGGTCGCCAGCAGCGAGTTGAGATAAAAACCGGCGAACGGGATTTCGTGCATCACCCGGCCGTAGGCCTGCAGGCTGGGATGCGCCGGCAGCAGCGTCAGCGGGATCTGAATGCTCTCGGCCTGGGTTTTCAGCGAGGTCACCAGCATCCAGATAAAAGGCACCACCGAGGCCAGCGCCGCCAGCCCCATAAACAGGTACACCAGCGTTTTCTTGCTTGCGTTCATGTGCAGCTCCTCAGCTGACTTTCAGGCGCTTGCCGATCGCCATTTGAATCAGGGTGATCACCAACGTGACGGCGAACAGCACCACGGTGATGGCGGAGGCGTAACCTTTTTCCTGCAGGTAAAACGCGTACTTGTAGAACAGGTTGGTGACGGTCATCACGTCGTTCTCCACCAGTGCGCGGTCGAACATCAGGAACACCACGTCAAAGATTTGCAGGATCTCGATAAAGCTCATCACCGACACGAAGAACAGCGTCGGCACCATCATCGGCAGCGTGATGCAGAAGAAGCGCCGCAGGGTGCCGATGCCGTCGATGTCCGCCGCTTCGTACAGCTGGCGCGGAATGCTCTGCAGCCCGGCCAGCAAAATGATGATTTTCAGCGCCAGCGACGACCAGATGATGATGATGGACACGCTGATGCGCACCACGTCCGGATCGGACAGCCAGGCGACCGGCGCAATGTGCAGCAGGCCCAACGCCTGATTGATCAGGCCGAAATCCTTGTTGAACAGCCATTGCCACACCATGGCCACCGCCGCTGGCATGGTGACCGCCGGCAGGAACAGCAGGGTGCGCAGCAGGCCTTTGCCGCGGATGTTCTGGTTGAGGCCAATCGCCAGCAGCAGCGACAGGCTCAGGCTGATCGGCACGCAGACCACCATGTAAAACAGGGTGTTGGCGGCGGCAGTGTAGAAGTCGTCGTCTTCAAACAGGTTGAGATAGTTATCGACGCTGATGCTGCTCCAGCGCATGAATTGGTTCAGATCGGTAAAGCTGTAGAAAATGTTCTGCAAAAAGGGGATCAGGTAAAACACCGTCACCCCCAACAGCAGCGGCAGGATCATCACCCAGCCCCAGAAGCGTTCGGCGCGTTCGAGCCGATTGAGCGCGGGGCGGGCGGTGCGCCGGGATGGTTTCAGGGTGACCGTAGCCGTTTCTGCCAGCGACATGTTGCCATTCCTCACCTATGACGTTCAGCGTGGGTCCACCGCGGCGCGCGCTCGGGGCAGCGCGCCGCGGCGGGGCGATTACTGCTCCATGACGCGCGCGATCTTCTTGACCGATTTGTCCATTTCCTGTTTGGCGTCCGCGCCCATAAAGATCTTCTTCAGGCTGGCGATCCACATGTTTTGCCACTTCGGCGTATTGGTGCCGGCGGTGGGGTAAGCCTGGGTCACTTCCAAGGTCTGGATGTAAGGCGAGACGTCGACTTTCTGAATCTGCTGCGCCCAGACTTTGGCTGCCGTCTTGTTGGCCGGGATCACCACCTTGGCCAGCTCCGCCTGTGAGGCCTCGCTGCTCATGAAGGCGATATATTTCCAGGCGGCCTGCTTGTGGGCGCTTTTCGCCGACATGGCGAAGGCCAAACTGTGGGCCACGCCGGACTGGCGTTCAATTTTGGGCATCATCACCACGCCGATGTGGTCGTTGATCAGCGGGTTATTGGCGAACGGCGCCGCCAGCCAGGAACCGGCATAGACCATCGCGGCGCGGTTGGACTGGAAGATGTTCTCGGTTTTGACTTCGCTCATCTGCTGGGCGCTTGGCATCAGGCCGTCTTTCATCATGCCCTGCAGCTGCTGATAGACCCAGAGGGATTTGTCGTTGGCGATGTCGGTGGGCTGGCCATCTTTCGGCACGATGTGATTGCCGTTTTGGAACAGCAGGTTCATGTAACTGTCCTGACCGTCGATGCTGAGATCCATCACCAGCGGGAAGGCGGCGCCTTTCAGCCCGTTTTTCAGCGCGGCGGCCTTGCTCTTCAGATCGTCCCAGCTCCAGTCGCTGGTGGGATAGCTGACGCCGGCCTGATCGAACAGTTTTTTGTTGTACCACACGGCGATGGAATCGACGTCGCGCGGGATGGCCATCTGTTGGCCGTCGTACTGATAGGCTTTCACCGAGCTGGCGACCACGTCGTCCAGTTTAAGGCCGCTGTCCTTAATATAGGGCGCCAACGGCTCCATAATGCCGTTTTTGGCGTACTGCACAAAATAAGGCATATTGATCCAGAATATATCTGGCGCTACGCCGCCGGCAGCGGCGGAATCTAATTTAACGAAATATTGCGCCGAGGGAGTTAATTCTATTTCTATTCTTATATCCGGATTAGCCTGTTCAAAACGCTTGGCAATCTCCTGTTCGGCGGGTAATTGGTTTCTGTCCCAAACGGCATAGCGTAAAGTTATTTTATCTGCGGCATGGAGCAGCGTAGGTAATAATAATGCGCTGGCAAGAATAGAATGCGCCAGCAGGCGGCCGGTATTTTTTATCGGTGACATTGCTTTCCCCTCGGTGAGCGACGAATAGCGTTTTTCGCAACGTAAATTCTTTCTATCCCTTAACTTTCAATGTGTCAATACACCCCCAAACGCCCAAAAATGGGGCGACAATGTTTCGTTGTTGTTAAAATCGAAAGGCTTTCACGGCCAAGTGAAAGGCACTTTCGTTCACATTTCATTAACCTTTTGGCGGGGTTTATCCCCGGTGGCGCGGCATTTAGCGGCCTTCGCAGGCATAGGAATAACTGATAACCCTTGCACCATAATGGGGATTAAAAATATTTTTATTGTGCAAGCTTCAGCTTCTTTCATTTTTGTGATGCAAATAAACAAAAAAATCTTGCTGGGGCTGTCCGAGGAGGGCGCTTGAACGTTTTTTATTGCCGGCTATTGTTTGTGGTGATAAAAGACGCTAGCCTGAATCTCACAACATTTATTCATCCAAAATAAAGAGGGCGAAATATCATGCGCCTGTCTCTGGTATTTACGCATTGCCTGGAAAAAGTATTTCATCGCCAAAATATGCCGCCCATTGCCGTGGAAAATCGGCTGAGCGGGTTAAATAACGAGGTGCTGTCCTGGCAGGCGGTGTACTGTTTGCAAACCCCGGGCAACGAGACTCGCCATGAGCTGTGTTATCAACTCGACGGGCCGCTGGCGGAGTATATCAGCGTGCGCCAGGTGCAATCGGTGCCGAGCGGTTTTCCCTGTTATCGCGAGACCGATGAGAATTACCTGACCACCGAGCCGGGCTTATTTCCCGATCCGCTGATACCGCTGCCGCAACGGCGTTTTTTTGCCGCCTGCCGCTATTATGGCAGCCTGTGGTTGACCCTGACGCCGCCGGCCGACGCACAACTGGCCGGCGACTTTCCGTTGACCCTGCGGCTGCTGGATGCCCAGAGCGGCGAGGCGCTGGCCGAGGCCACACTGACGCTGCATCTGGTGCCCGCGGCGTTGCCGCCGCAAACGCTGTTGCACACCGAATGGCTGCACACCGACTGCCTGGCGGATTACTACCGTTTGGCGGTGTTCAGCCCGGCGTACTGGCGCGCGGTACGCAACTTTGTGCGCTGCGCGGTGCAGGCCGGCGTCAATATGCTGCTGACGCCGCTGTTCACGCCGCCGCTGGATACCGCCGTCGGCGGCGAACGGACCACGGTACAGTTGGTGAGGGTGACACATTCGGCGCACGGGTATGGCTTCGATTTCAGCCGTTTGGCGCAGTGGGTGGCGTTGGCGCAGGAAGAGGGCATCGAGCACTTCGAAATCGCGCCGCTGTTTACCCAATGGGGCGCGGCGCATGCGCCGAAGATAGTGGTGGAGGAGCAGGGCGAGACGCGAACGCCGTTCGGCTGGCACACCGATGCGCAGGGCGAAGCGTATCAGCGTTTCCTACAGGCGCTGCTGCCGGCGTTGACCGCCTGGTTCCGCGGACGGGGGCTGGAACGGCAGGTATGGTTCCATGTTTCCGATGAGCCGACGTTGGACAACCTGGCGGCCTACCGGCGCGCCAGCGCCGCGCTGCGCCCGCTGCTGGATGGCTTCCGCACCTTCGATGCGCTGTCGGATTTCGCGTTTTATCAGCAAGACCTGGTGGAAACCCCGGTCGTTGCGACCGACCACCTCGAACCTTTTATCGAACACCAGGTCCCCGGCCTGTGGGCCTATTACTGCTGCGTGCAGAAGACTGAGGTCGCCAATCGCTTCTTCGCTCAGCCTTCGGCGCGCAACCGCATATTGGGCGTGCAGCTGTATCTGTACCGCATCGCCGGCTTTCTGCACTGGGGATTCAACTTCTATAACAGCGCCCATTCGCGTGAACGCATCAATCCGTACGCGGTGACCGACAGCGGCCATGCGTTTCCCTCCGGCGATCCGTTCGTGGTCTATCCCGGTGAGGATCTGCAGCCGGTGGAGTCGCTGCGCCTGCGGGTGCTGCACCAGGGTCTGCAGGACATGCGCGCGCTGCAGCTGCTGGAGAGTTTGACCGATCGGGCGACGGTGGAAGCGCTTATAGAAAGTGAGCTGGGCATGCGCATCACCTTCAAGCGTTATCCGCACCAGGCCGGGCCGCTGCTGCGCCTGCGCGACGCGGTAAACCGCCGCATCGAAGCGTTGCTGGCGCCGATGTGAAGGCAAGTGGGGGCGAAAATGCGTCTTTCACTCCCAATTCGCCATTACTTTGCTATACCTGATAGTCGATGGATTCACTTTATTGTCATGTAACTGACATGTCAGAGTCACGGCTCTGGCTTAAGTTTGCAGCGACTACGTCAGGAGATAACGCGATGTTCAGCCTGGATTCTCTGTTGCAAGATGCATTTCCACACCGCAATACCCCCGCCTGGCAGCGCAGCCTGCTAAGAACCCTTCTCTTCGAAAAAGAATTCAAACAGTTCGCCGCCGATTATCCCCATCTGAAAGGGCTCGATCTGATCGAGCAGGTGGTGGACTACTTTAACCTCAGCTGCGAACTGGTGGACGGCGATCTGGAAAACATCCCGAGCCAGGGGCCGGTGGTGCTCGTGGCCAATCACCCGATCGGCTCGCTCGACGGCTTGGTATTGCTGCGCGCCGTTGCCGCGGTGCGCCCGGACGTGAAAGTGGTGGCCAACCAGCTGCTGACCTACATTGAACCGCTGCGCAGCCTGTTCGTGCCGGTGGATAACGTCGCTTATAAAACCAGCCGCAAACAGATTGAAGGCATGCAGCAGCAGCTGGACAACCAGGGGGCGCTGATCCTGTTCCCGGCTGGCGAAGTGTCGCGCATGAGCCCGAAAGGCATCCGCGACGGCCACTGGCATACCGGTTTTCTGCGCCTGGCCGCCAAAGCGCGCGCGCCGATCGTGCCGATCCACATCAGCGCACGCAACAGCAACCTGTTCTACTTTACCTCTCTGGTCTACCGGCCGCTGTCGACCTTGCTGCTGGTGCGCGAAATGTTCCAGCAGCGGGGCGGGCGCATCAAGATCCGCGTCGGCGGCCGCGTGCCGTTCGCCAACTGGCACGACGGCCACACCAGCGCCAAGGATCTGGCGGAGCGTTTTCGCCGCCACGTCTATCGTCTGGGCCAGGGCAAGCCGGGGCTGTTCGCCAGCGAATCGCCGATCGCGCTGCCGGAAGATCGTCTGGAGTTGAAAAAGGCGCTGGCGAACTGCGAACGGTTGGGGGTAACGCCGGACGGTAAAACCATCTATCTCTATCGTCGTCATGACGAAGCGCGTACGCCAATCCTGCGCGAGCTGGGGCGCCTGCGCGAGATCGCCTTCCGCGCGGTGGGGGAAGGATCCGGCCGCCGCCGCGATCTGGACAGCTACGACGACGATTACTACCACCTGGTGCTGTGGGATGAGGAGGAGCTGGAGATCGTCGGCGCCTATCGCTTTATCCCTACCGCCGAACAAATTGCGCGCAAAGGGCTGGAAAGCATCTACAGCAACAGCCTGTTCCATTATGACCGCGATATGGAACCGATCCTGGCGCAGGGCATCGAGCTGGGGCGCAGCTTCATTCAGCCGGCCTATTGGGGCAAGCGCGGGCTGGACTATTTGTGGCTGGGCATCGGCGCCTATCTGTCGAAATACCCGCAGTACCGCTATCTGTTCGGGCCGGTGTCGATCTCCGGCGGCATGCCGCTGGCAGCACGTGATTTGCTGATCGCCTTCTATCGGCTCTATTTCTCGCCGGATCACGCGTTCGCGCAGTCGCGGCGGCCTTATCCGGCGTCGCTGCCGCAGGTGCTGGCGCAGTTTGCCGGGGACAACTACCAGGAAGATCTGGTGCGGCTGAAGAGCCTGCTCAGCAATATCGGCTGCTCGATCCCAACGCTGTACAAGCAGTACACCGAACTGTGCGAGCCGGGCGGGGTACAGTTTATCGACTTTGGCACCGATCCGGCGTTCAACAACTGTATCGACGGGCTGGTGTTGGTGGATACCACGCGGCTCAAGCCATCGCGGTATCAGCGTTACATCGCGGTGCACCAGCCGCAGCCGGCCGAGACGGCATGACTACAGTCTGACTCATGCCTTTTTGATCTAAGCACGACCTTGGGGCCGGCGACGGGATAGCGCTACGATAAACGTTTTGCTTTCCACCGCCGGAGCCCGTCATGCCCCATTCGTTTATCCCGCCGTTATTGTCCGCCGATGAACCCTCTGCCGCCGCCGTGGAAATCCCGCGCGGCAAAGCGCCCTTTTTGCTGCTGTGCGATCACGCCGGTAAGGCGATACCGCAATCCCTTGGCGACCTTGGTTTGCCGCCGGGGGAGATCGAACGCCACATCGGCTGGGACATCGGCGCGCTGAGCGTGTCGCGCCATCTGAGCCGTCAGCTGGACGCCACCCTGATCCACCAGCGTTATTCACGGCTGGTGATCGACTGCAACCGGGCGCCCGGCATCGCCAGCTCGATCCCGCATTTGTCCGAACTGACGCCGATACCCGGCAATATCGGTATTGACGCCGAGCACGCGCTGGCGCGCGAGCGTGAGGTGTTTTTGCCGTATCACCACGCCATCGACGATCATTTGGGGCAACGTCAGCTGCGCGAACTGCCGACGGCGGTGATCGCCATGCACAGTTTCACACCGGTGTTCAAAGGGGAATCGCGCCCCTGGCAGGTGGGGTTGCTGTTTAATCGCTACCCGGAATTCGCCCGGCTGCTGGCCGAGCTGCTGCGCGAAGAGGGGGATTTGCAGGTGGGGATCAACGAGCCCTATGCAATGACCGACGCCACCGACTACACGTTGCCGGTGCACGCGGAACGGCGCGGATTGCCTTACGTCGGCATCGAAATTCGCCAGGATCTGATCGCCGACGAGCGCGGGCAACAGGCATGGGCGAAACGTTTCGCGCGCCTGCTGCCGCAGGCCTGGCAACGCTGGCAAATTTGACTTTAGGAATATTCCCAGAGATGATAACCATAAGGAATACATAAGACGTCATTAGAAAAAAAGTCAGGAGAGACGTGTGGAGCACAGCGATAACGGACTGTTTATCAAACGGGAGCGTTTTGAAGTTCTGGCGATTCTGCGTGAAATTTGCAAACAACGCACGCCGCTGCGCGTAGAAAATCAGCAGCACCGGTTTCAAAGTCTGTTATTGAGCGTCGGGCCGGACAATATCGTGTTTAGCGGTGAGGAAGCGGAAAACGCCATCGACGGCGCCTGCACCATCGTGATTGAAAGCCACGACGCCAAAATCGAGTTTTCCGTCGGTCAGGCAGAACTGACCGAACATCAGGGCGTCCAGGCCTGCTCGACCCGGCTGCCGCAGGAGTTGGTCTATATCCAGCGCCGCCGCCAGTTCCGCATCACTACGCCGCACTGGCGCCAATTCTTCTGCACCGGCGAGTACCCGGACGGCACGCCTTATGAGCTGCGTATCCACGATCTGTCCGCCGGCGGCGTCGGTTTGCGTTTCGACGGCCCGCTGCCGGATTTCTTCCAGCCTGGCCTGCAGTTCAAAAAAGCGGAGCTGGATCTGGGCAGCTACGGCAGCTTCAAGGTCAATATGGAGCTGGTGGTGGTCAACGACGATCAGGAAACCGACGATAACGACCAGGTGGTGCACTTCTCGCGCCTGTCGTGCCGTTTCCTCAAGCTGGGGCTGGCGATGGAGCGCAAAATTCAGAGCGCGGTGTTCGCCTTCGAGCTGGATTTCAACAAAAAGAAAAAACGCTGATATTTATCAGGGGCGGGCATGCTGCCCCTGACTCTCCACAGGTCTTACGGTTTTAACGCCCGCAGGCTGCCGATCTCTTCCCAACCGAAATGCGCCGCTTCGGCCAGCACGTCGCACACTTCGCCGCCGGCGGCAACCACGGCCGCGTCGAGCGCGGCGCCGCGCAGCAGATGGCTCACCAGCAGTGCGGTGAACAGATCGCCGGTGCCTTTGACCGCCGATTTGACCTTCGGATGGGTAAAGCACTGCGCTTCCTGCCGGGTGACCAACATTAAACCCACTTCGTCTTCGTGCTGTGCCACGCCCGGCGCGCTGGTGACCAGCACCCATTCGGTGGTGTCGTTCAACAGCGCCTGCGCGGCGCGTTGCGTCTGCTCCCGGCTGCTCAGAGAGCGGCCGCACAGCTGCTCCAGTTCGAAACCGTTCGGCGTCAGGCCGTTGGCCAGCCGCAGGAACGGTGAACGATAGCAATTGACGATGCGCTCATCCACGTAGATCCCTTCGCCGTAATCGCCTATCACCGGATCGATATAGATCCTTATCTGCGGATTGAGGGCGCGCACCCGCTGCAGCCAGTTGGCCAGAATATGGCACTGCATCACGTCGCCCAGGTAACCGACGATCACCGCCCGGGTGCGTTTCATCACGCCGCGGGCGATCAGATCGTCGAGAAAGCCGCCGAACCACTCGCCGGAGATGACGCCGCCATGCGGCTTGCCGTAATAGGGCGGGCAGCCGAACAGCACGCTGGGCACCTGCAGCGCTTCCAGCCCCTTTTTCAGCAGGGCACGGTAGGCGATACCGTTGCCGACGCTGCCGTAAACCACCTGAGATTGAATGCTGATCACGTCGATGGACGGTGATCGCAAGGGTGAAGCCTGTTGCATGAGTTACATCCTTGGTTCGTTATTATCCAGCCAGCGGGCGAACACCTGCCGCGCGCGCTGTTCCAGCTGTGCGCCGTGGCGCGCCGCCTGTTCGCGCAGGCTCTGGGGCGCGATGCCGGCCAGCTCCAGCTCGCAGGCATGGCCAATCAACCAGCGTTCGATATCGCGGTGATCCGCCTCCAGATGGAACTGCAGACCGAGCGCGAACCCCTGATAGTCGAAAGCCTGATGCGGGCAAATCGCCGTGCCGGCCAGGCAGCGGGCGCCGTCCGGGATCATGAACATATCGCCGTGCCAATGCAGCACCGGCGTATCGGCCAGCGGCGCCAGCACCGAGTCGTCTTGGGCCGCGAGCGTGGTCAGCGGAGCGAAGCCGATCTCTTTAACGCCGAGCGAAATAACCTCAGCGCCCAGCGCCTGGGCGATCACCTGCGCGCCGAGACACACCCCGAGGGTCGGCCGCCGCTGCGCCAGGCGTTGTTTGACCAGCGCCAATTCATGGTCGAGAAAATCATAGCGCTGCTCACCGGAAAAGTGCCGGGCGGCGCTGATCGGCCCGCCGAGCACCACCAACAGATCGGTCTCTTCATTATTGATAGCACGAATATCATCGCGACCGGCATCGTAATAGTCGATCTGATAGCCACGCAGCGAGAGCAGGGAACCGAGAATACCCAGGTTTTCAAAATTGACGTGTCGAATGGCGACGGCTTTTTTCATTGTTTAACCTCGTGAGCGTGGGTGAACGGCGTCAGCGCCAGCGACTCGCCCAGGACCGTGATGCCCTGCGCGCCGCTCTGATAGACGATGCGGCGTTCGCTGACCTGGCTGAGCTGCACCTGATAACCCTGCGCGGCCGGGAACAGCGCGCAGGCCTGCTCCAGCTGATCGGCTGCCCACGGGGTGAACAGCTGCAGGCGGGCAAAGGCTTTTCCTGCATACTGAATGTCGAGCACGTAATGTTTATCCATGGAACCCCTTACTTTTGGCCGCGGAAGCTGCTAGTCTTATTTGAATTAGTACAAAAGGATTTATGTATGAGTTTATTGTATGCAAAAGGCGGCGGCGCTGTCCAGATTGCCGAGCAGATCGCCGCACGCATCAAAGACGGCGCGCTGCGGCCGGGCGAGCTGTTGCCGCCGGTACGCCAACTGGCTGCGGAGCTGGAGGTCAATCCGAATACCGTCGCCAGCGCTTATGCCCGATTGCGTGATGCCGGCCTGGTGGCGACGCGCGGGCGGGCGGGAACGGTGGTGCTGGAGCCGCCGCTGGCGGCGGTGAGTGCGGCCTATGCGCCGCGCCAGGTGCCGGCGGGGATGTGCGATCTGGCCAGCGGCAACCTGGATGCCGCTTTGCTGCCGGCGCTGAGGCTTGACGCGGCGGAGGTGTTCCCGCAGCAAAACGGCTATGACATCAGCGGCGACCTGCCGGTATTGACCGGTCTCGGGCGTGAGTGGCTCAGCCGCCAGGGCGTCACGCTGGGGGAACCGGCGGTGTTTTCCGGCGCGTTGGACGCGATGGAAAAGGCGCTGCGCTGCCATGCGCAGCCTGGGGCGGCGGTGTGGGTGGAAGATCCCTGCTGGCCGCCGCTATTGACGCTGCTGCGTCACCTGCGCCTGCGGCCGCTGCCGCTGGCGGTGGATGAACAGGGCTGTCGGCTGCCGGAGAGCGGCGCGGCCGACGCGGTGATCCTGACGCCGCGTGCCCATAATCCGACCGGCGCTTCGCTTTCAGCGCAACGTGCGCAGCAGTGGCGAGGTTTTCTACGCGGCCATCCGCAGTGTCTGGCGATCGTCGACGATTTCTGGGGGCCGTTGTCGCAACAGCCGCTGCATCTGCCGTTCGACGGCGATCGCGGCCTGTACGTGCTGTCGCTGAGCAAGTTTCTCAGCCCGGATCTGCGCATCGCGCTGGCCTGCGGCAACCCGACTTTGCTGCAGGCGATGCGCGCCGATCAGTACATCAGCGAACGCTGGGTCAGCCATATCTTGCAGCAGATCGCCGCCAGACTGTGGGAACAAGCCTTGCAGGAAGGGCAATTGCAGCGGGCGCAACAGGCGTATCAGGCCAGACGGGATGAGCTGGTCCAGCGGCTCAATGCGTTGAATCACACGGCGCTGGCGGTAGGTGAAGGGCTGCATCTGTGGGTGCCGGTGCGCTCGGAAACCGCCGCCGCGCAGCTGATGGCGCAGCGGGGGTGGCTGGTGCAGGGCGGTGAACCTTTCCGCCTGAAGTGTGGTCCGGCGCTCCGCGTCAGCCTGGCGAACGTCACGCCGTCGCAGTTGGCGCCGCTGGCGCAGGATCTGTCCGAAGCCATGCGGGCGGCGGCGGCGATCAACTAAGCCGGCGTCAAACTCTCTTCCGCCAGTAACTGCAGCGAGGCTAACCGGGCGGCCGGTTCGGCGATCGGCGTGTCGATGATGAACTCGTCCACGCCGTACTGTTGCTGTAGCTGCGCCAGTTGTTGATGCACCTGCTGCGCGGTGCCGAGCAGAATATGGCTTTCCCGCGGCTCGATGCGGTAGTCGGTGGCGCCGGCCTGCTGCACGAAACTCTCGGCCTGCGCCAGGCTGCCGACGGTCACGCTCTGCTCACCGGCGACGTGCACGCGGTATTGCTGAATCTCCGCCGCCAATGCTGCGGCCTGTTCCTCGCTGGGGGCCACGATCGCCGCCACTGCCAGCAGCGCCTTGCGGCCGCCGCTGTGTGCGGCGTAGTGCTCCAGCGCGTCGCGGATATCCTGCGGATTGCCATTCAAATGCGCGGCGAACACGAAGGCCCAGCCGGACTCGGCCGCCAGCGTCGCGCTTTCTTTACTGGCGCCGAGCAGAAAACGCTGCGCGCCCTGCGGCGGCAGCGGCGTGGCGCTCAGGCCCGGTTCGGCGTCGTCGTTCAGGTAAGCGGTCAGCTGCGACAGCTGCTGCGGGAAGGCCGGTTTGTTTTGCCGATCGTGGGCGGCCTGCAGCGCCTGGGTTGCGAGCGGCAGCCCGCCGGGCGCTTTGCCCACCCCGAGATCGACGCGCCCTGGCGCCAGCGCCGCCAGCAGGTTGAAGTTTTCGGCCACCTTGTAGGCGCTGTAGTGCTGCAGCATCACGCCGCCGGAGCCGATGCGAATGCGCGACGTTTGGCCGAGCAGATAGCCGATCAGCACTTCCGGCGACGGGCAGGCGAGCTGCGGCGTATTGTGGTGCTCGGCCAGCCAGAAACGCCGATACCCCCAGCGTTCCGCCCGTTGCGCCAGCTGCAGCGTGCGCGCCAGCGCCTGCGCGGCGCTTTCCCCTTCGGCGATCGGACTTTTTTCCAATATGCTCAAGGCATAAGCCATTTTTCCCGCTCCTTTCCTCATCAGATATGCCTGACAAATACCATGCGGGCAGCGCACGGCTTAATACTGATTGGCGATAGGATATTCCATTGATCCAAAACGGATTTGGATATACGCAGAACGGTAAAGCGCCGCGATGTTACCCCTCGAGCCAGGCCTTCAGACGAATGGCGTCACGGTAGTGGCCGTAGCGCGGCTGCGAGCCGAGCAGGATCATCACCACCGGCTGCCCTTTGATGGTGGTGCGCATCACCAGGCAGTGACCGGCCTCGTCGGTAAAGCCGGTTTTCTGCAGCTGGATCTTCCAGGCGGGGTTGTTGATCAGGCCGTTGGAGCTGCGGTAAACCAACTGGCCGCGGCCAGGGCGTACGACCTGCTGCTTGTCGGTGCTGAAGCGACGAATCGACTGATAGCGATAGGCGTGATTGACCATCTTCAGCAGATCGTTGGCGGTCGCCACATTGCGCGGCGTCAGCCCGGTCGGATCGTAGAAGCGGGCGCGTTTCATGCCGATGGCGCGCGCTTTCTGATTCATTTTCGCCACGAAGGCCTTGCGCCCGCCGGGATAACTGCGGCTCAGCGCGGCGGCTGCGCGGTTCTCCGAAGACATCAGGGCGATGTGCAGCATGTCGCGGCGGCTGAGCACCGAGCCGATGGTCAGGCGCGAATGGGTTTTTTTCAGCAGATCGCGATCGGCGGCGGTGACTTTGAGCTTGCTGCCCATCGGGCGTTTGCTGTCCAGGGCGACCATGGCGGTCATCAGTTTGGTGAGCGAGGCGATCGGCAGCACGCGGTTCGGCTGCTTCTGATAAAGGGTCTTTCCGGTGCGTTGATTGACGACCAGCACCGATTTGGCATTCAGCACCAGCGGCGGCGTGGCGGCATGCACGGGCGCCAAAACGAACAGCAGGCTGAACAGCAGGGCGGCGCCGAAGCGCCGGACAGGCAGACGGAGAAAAGCGTGAGATAAAAGCATAACGGCGGCAATAGTGACCCTAAGTGATTAAAAAATATCAAAAGAGTCTGCCGGGCAAATGTGAAGGAAATAGGGCGATAATCGCTCAAACTGTTACAACAATCCCTTTTGCCGCAGGGTGAAGCGGGTGGCCTCGTTCAAATCGTAGTCCGCGAGGCGCTCGCGCGGCACCCAGGCGTAGTCATCGAACTCGTCGTTGATCGTCACGTCGCGGTTGGCGGCATGGCAGTCGAAAATCAGGTAAATCATGTAGATTTGCTCCCGGCTGCCGTCGGCGTAAGTTTTGATGCGCACGTCATCGCGGAAAGTCCAGGGCGTGATGTTGTCGAGGATCAGCGCGGCGCCCAACTCTTCGCGCACTTCGCGCCGCAGCGCCTGTTCTATTTGTTCACCCGGCTCGACGCCGCCGCCGGACAGCGCCCACTGGCCGGGAAACACGCCCTTGTGCGCCGCCATTTTGCACAGCAGGAAGGCGTTATCGTTTTCAATTAGCGGGCAGACAATGATGCGTTGGCGCATGGAAGACTCCTGTCAAAATGGAAAGCAGCCACTTTAACATGGGGTTTGGCCCCTTAGCGTGAGATAAATCAAAGCGTTGCATTTGCGCAGAGCTGCGGCAACCGCCTCTCTGCGCTACGGTCAGTAGATTTCCGGCACCACCATGTTGTCCGGCACCGGGTTACGGTGGTACTCCGGGCTGCGTTTGCGCTGCGGCAGCGTGATGACGTTACCTTCGGCTTCCTCATAAGGCACCTGCTGCAGCAGGTGAGTGATGCAGTTCAAGCGGGCCTTTTTCTTGTCGACGCCCTGAACCACCCACCAGGGAGCCTCGGCAATGTTAGTGCGCGCTAACATGATTTCTTTGGCCTCGGTGTAGTCCTCCCAGCGGCGGCGGCTTTCCAGATCCATCGGGCTGAGTTTCCACTGCTTGAGCGGATCGTGAATGCGGCTGAGGAAACGCAGCTCCTGCTCCTCATCGGTGATCGAAAACCAGTATTTGACGATTTGGATGCCGCTGCGCGTCAGCATTTTTTCGAATTCCGGCACGCTGCGGAAAAACTCCTCGTACTCTTCGTCGTTGCAAAAGCCCATCACGCGCTCCACGCCGGCGCGGTTATACCAGCTGCGGTCGAACAGAACCATTTCGCCGGCGGCGGGCAGATGCGCGATATAGCGCTGAAAATACCACTGGGTGCGTTCGCGATCGTTCGGCGCCGGCAGCGCCGCCACGCGGCAGGTGCGCGGGTTGAGGCGCTGGGTAATGCGTTTGATCACGCCGCCCTTGCCGGCGGCGTCGCGGCCTTCGAAGAGGATCACCAGCCGATGGCCGGTACGCATCACCCAGTCCTGCAGCTTTACCAGTTCGCCCTGCAGGCGCAGCAGTTCGCGGAAGTATTGCTTGCGCCAGGCTTTCTTCGCGTCGCTGTCGACTTCTGCCGCGTTGAAGCGCAGGTCGTCCAGCTCCATTTCCAGCTCTTCGTCGTAGCTGTCGTAAAATTCTTGCAGCAGGCGCTGGTTGAATCCGTCTTCGCGGTTGAATTCATGCATGGTCATCAGATTTTCTCCGTATCAGCCCGGTGTTAGAAGTGGTTGAAGATCCAGTACAGCACCGCCGACAGCAGCACTGAGGCCGGCAGCGTTAGCACCCAGGCCATCAGCAGATTGCGCAGGGTGGCCATCTGCAGGCCGGAGCGGTTGGCTGCCATGGTGCCGGCGATGCCGGATGAAAGTACGTGAGTGGTCGAAACCGGCAAGCCGAAGGCGTCGGCCGCGCCGATGGTGGTCATCGCCACCAGTTCGGCGCTGGCGCCCTGGGCGTAGGTCAGGTGCGATTTGCCGATCTTTTCGCCCACCGTCACCACGATGCGGCGCCAGCCGACCATGGTGCCGAGCCCCAGTGCAATCGCCACCACCACTTTCACCCAGAAGGGAATGAAGCGGGTGGCGTTGTCGAGTTCGCCCTTCAGCGCGTCGAGGTTGCGCTGCGTGTCGGGATTGATCTGCAACTGATGCTCTGCCTTCAGGTGCTTGATGGTCTCGGACGCCAGGTACATGTCGTTGCGGGTGTTCGACACCGCCTGTGCCGGGATCTTGTCGACCGAGCCGTACTGGCGAATTTGATCGCCGATCGCGCCGGTCAGTTGCGCCAGCGCCGGCACCACCTCCGGCGTCAGATCGCTGGTGCGCACATAGCCGGTCAGCACCTCGCGCGGCGGCGTTTGGCCGCCGGCCGGGAACTGGCGCAGCAGCTGGCTTTTGGTCACCTCCGCCAGCGCCGCCACCCGGGGGATCTGCTCCGGCGGCATCGAACGGTTCAGGGCGTAGGCGATCGGCATGGTGCCCACCAGGATCAGCATGATAAGGCCCATGCCTTTCTGGCCGTCGTTGGAGCCGTGGGCAAAGGAAACGCCGGTGCAGGTGAGGATCAGCAATCCGCGGATCCACAGCGGCGGCGGGCTATTGTCTTTAGGCGCGCTGTACAGCTGGCGGTTGTTGACGAACAGCTTCAGCGCCAGCAGCAGCAGGCCGGCGAACACGAAGCCGATCACCGGCGACAGCAGCAGCGCATAGCCCACCTTGATCGCCTGGCCCCAGTCCACGCCGCTGGTGCCGGTGCGGCCGTGGATCAGGGCGTTGGCCACGCCAACGCCGATAATCGAGCCGATCAGCGTATGCGACGACGAGGCGGGCAGCCCGAGCCACCAGGTGCCGAGGTTCCAGATGATGGCGGAGAACAGCAGGGCGTACACCATGGCGAAGCCGTTGCCGGTGCCGGCCTGCAGAATCAGCTCGACCGGCAGCAGCGAAATGATGCCGAAGGCCACCACGCCGCTGGAGAGCAACACGCCGAGAAAGTTGAAGAAACCGGACCACACCACGGCGACCATCGGCGACAGCGAGTGGGTGTAAATCACCGTCGCGACCGCATTGGCGGTGTCGTGGAAGCCGTTGACGAAT